>CAXMZV010000266.1:0-6062 GCA_964199985.1 Candidatus Ilumatobacter isfjordensis
AGGTTGGCACCGATTCCGAGGAGTTCGACGTCGTTGATGAATGATGGGCCGCCGAACACCTTGGGGTCGCCGTTGCCACCCTGGGTGACGAGCCCCTGCCCATTGGGGACCTTGCCCGTTGCGGTGCCGGGGTCTTCACCGGTGACGAACACGGCCCACGACGTGATGCTCGACAGTGTGCCGTTCACCTGCTTGCACTTCACCTCGACGCTGGCGCCGCTGATCGTGTCGGTGATCGTGGGTCCATTGGTGCCACTCACACCCGGCGAGCTCGTGCAGAGGGTGTTGCCCTCCTGTTCTTGTTCGAGGATGTGGCGCAGGCCGGCTTCGGCGGCCGACAAGCGGTCGGCGCGATCCTCGACGATCCGTCCATATCTGAGGTCGGTGGCGGTGTAACGCGCCAGCGAAACGACGATCATCGACATCACGATGGTTGCCACGAGAGCCAAGGGCAAGACGGAACCTTGGTCACGTCGACGGTGCGTGTTGTTCATTGCTGGTGCTCGCTTCGTCTGAGATCTGGTTGTTTCGGTTGATCCGGCCATCACGTCACCGTGAGGACTGCGGTGAAGATCGGCGTTCCCGTATACCCGTTGCGGAGGGTCAGGTCGTGGTCGCCGAGGGTCCAGTTGGCGCCGCCGGGTTGTCCCTGAAGCGTGACAGTGAGCCCGGTGGCGAACGAGAGGAACACCTCCTGGCTGCCGTCGCTGAGGTCGTTGTCGTAGCCGAGCACGAGGTTGTAGCAGGCACCGGTGTAGCTCACCGTGTAGTCGACGCTGTTCTTCAACCGCTTGTTGTTCTTGCGATCGACTGAGCTCGTCAGTGGCGTCAAACCGGTGACCTGACACGGGATGACGGTGAGATAGATGTATGCCGTCGGTGATGGCGCGATGCCGTCGGTCACGTAGTAACCAATGGGTGCCGGCGTCGTGGTGGAGCCGTCGGAGACCACGATCAGGTCGGTGCCACTGATGGTCACGCTGAGGCTCGGGTCGGGTGTGCCGTCGAGAAACACGGTGAGCGGATTGTTGTCGACATCGGCGACGGGCAAGTTGATCACCGTGCTCGCGTCCTGATCAACCGTCAGGTTGACGTCGTTCGCCGTCGGGGCTGTGTTCGGCGTGGCCGACGCAACGATGTTGATCGTGATCGTGCCCGTGTCGAACGTGCCCGATGCGTCGGTGGCCCTGTACTCGTAGATCCCCACGGTACCGATGGATGCTGGATGAGGTTCGAGGGTCATCGTGAGCCCGGACTGCGTGTAGGTCCAGGGGTGGGGAACGCCCACCTCGGTGATGCTGATCAGCAAGCCGTCGCCGTTGCCGTCGGACGCCAGGAGGCCGATGTCGAAGGGAATGCTTGGGACCGCATCAACGGTGATGTCCTGGACGATCGGCGCCTCATTCGGCAGGCCATTGTTGGTGACGGCGTTGATCACCGGCGGAGGGAGCGATTCGTTGAGGTTGTTGCTGCGCATTTCGAAGTTGAGCGTGTCGCCGGCAATCGTGGCGATCGACACGGTGACGCCCTTCACCGGCAACAACACATCGTCGTTGACGTGCTTGTTGGCAATCGTCACCGGAATGTCGCTGGTGATCGGGTCGGGCGGGGGAAGCTCTGCCGACATCGGACGGACGTTGGCCAGCGTGGGGGCGCTGCTGTCACACGCGTAGCGAATGATGCGGTAGCCGCTGCCGTCATCGACATAGCGGTAGGACGCCCAATAGGTGATGGGCGTGCCGACGTCTTCCTCCCACTCCATGGTCACGATGTTGGTGCCGGATGACGAGCAGATCTGCGCCAAGAGCGGATCGAGTTCGAAGTTGTCAGCAGGGGTGGAGTTGACGTCCTCGGGCATGTAGGTGGTGAGACCGAGCAGCGACCGGGCGTCGTCGTTGCGTCCGTCGGCGGACGGTGCTGTGCGGAGCACGACGGAGACGATCAGCCCCAGCGACACGGCGACAACGCCCATGATGGCGATGGAGATCACGGACTCGATCAGGGAGAAGCCGCGGTCGTTGTTCGACGTTTGCTGTGAGTTGGGCATCATGGCACCTTCACCACTTGCACGCTCTCGATGATGTCGCCGTCGTCGTTCTCGACTTGGATCGTCACTCGTTGCCGGTCTTCGACCGCGGCACAGACGGAGCCGTAGATGTTGTCCGGCCCGGCGAATTCGACCAAGACGGGAATCTTCAGGTCGGTCGCAACGAAACCCTGAGGCACGAGGGCGCTCGACATCTGGAGTTGATCTTCGTAGTAGCCCTGAAGCCAGGATGCGGAGTTGGTGTCGCAGCTTTTCCAGTCGATGTCGTTGACCAAGACCTCGGTTGACGATTGCAGCCACTGGTGGGCACGGGCGTGATCGCGTTCGAGGCGGGAACCGATGATCGTGACCTGCAGCGCAACAAGGACCGAGACACCCACGGTACCCATCAGCGTGATCGCCACGAGGATCTCGACCAGCGAGAGGCCGCTGTCGGCGCCTTCAACTGTGCGTCGGGCGCCGCGTCGGCGCAGGGGCGAGAGTCGCGTCATGCTTGATGTATCGGCGCTTTCTGGCGCCGCCTTGAGCAGTTCTCGCAGAGGAACATCTTGGCCGGGTCGCCTGTGCGCCCATCTCGACTTCATGGACTCGACCGTATTTGCGAGACTGTCAGGCGAGCGTGAAGTCCACGTGTGTTCCCTGTAGATCTTGTGTCATCTCTGCCAACTTTTCCCTTCGTCGCTCCCCGGAGCAACACGGCCTTTCGGTGGCGGCTCGGCGTCCGTCCGCTCGACCTGGACGACTGGATTCAATTCGGTGCCGACGCTGATCACGCCATTGCTGCCAAAGCGCTGCTCAACGAACGACATCCGGACACCGTGTTCGCCATGCTCGACGATGTCGACTCCGAGTCGCGCGAGGTGGCAACGGTGGTGACCGACCACCTCCGCCACCTGTGGCCCGAACGTGGCTGTCAACTCGACGAAGCGCTGCATCCTCTCGATGCCGCAGCGCGCCTGGTTCCCGAAGACCTTGTGATGATGGTCGAACGACCGGGCCCGGACGGGCCCCGACTGGTCTTCGGCGGCGGTTCGGTGTGTTTCCCCAATCGTTGGGACCTTCGATCCAAGCTGGGCCTGACGATGGCGGAGGTGCATGCCCCGGTGGCCCAACTCAACGAGCAGCTCGAAGCGCCGATCGACCACTTTTTCCAACGGCTGCGGCCTGAGCGCAGCTTCTGGCGCCTCGGCTGGGGCGTGCTCGACACCGATGACTGGTACACACCACTCGACGACAGCGCCGCGCCGCGGCCACGCGACCCGAGGCCGAGGGAGATGCACCTCCGTGTCGAACGCGAGACGCTCCGCCGACTTCCGCAGACGAACTGTGTGCTGTTCACCATCCGCACCTTCGTCACACCGATCGCTGAGATCGTGCACGATGCCGGCACCGCAGACCGTTTGGCGTGGGCGATCGAGACCCTTCCGGCTGACGTCCGCGGCTACAAGGACATCGCGCACGTTGCCGATCGACTCATCGAGCATCTTCGGTCAAGTTCTCCTAAATCTTGATAAGCTTCGACTCAAGATTGTTGATACGGATGGACTAGAACGGAGAAGCATATGGCATTCGACCCGAAGAAGTGGACGATCAAGACCCAAGAGGCGTTCGCAGCCGCCATCGACCAGGCGAAAGAGCTGTCGAATCCGGAGCTGACCCCCGACCACGTGCTGGGGGCGATGATGCGTCAAGACGGCACCGTCGTGCCGGCAGTTCTCGCGAAGCTCGGCCAAGCACCGTTGATGGTGCGGAACAAGGTCGACGAGCGCGTCCAGGCGCTGCCGAAGGCCTACGGCGGCGATGAGCCACGCATGAGCAAGGAGCTGACCAACAAGGTCGACAACGCCGAGCAGTACAAGGCGGACCTCGGCGACGACTTCCTGTCGGTCGAGCACCTGTTGCTCGCGATGAACGACCGTCTCGACATCGGCTCCGAAGAGTTGCTCGTCGCATTGAAGGACGTCCGTGGTTCACATCGCATCACCGATCAGAACCCCGAGGAGAAGTTCGGTGCGCTCGAGAAGTACGGCCAGGACCTCACCGCCCGGGCAGCCGACGGCAAGATCGATCCCGTCATCGGCCGCGACGACGAGATTCGGCGCACGATTCAGGTGCTGTCGCGGCGGACCAAGAACAACCCCGTCCTCATCGGTGAGCCCGGCGTCGGCAAGACGGCAATTGTTGAAGGCCTCGCGGCGCGCATCGCGGACGGCGACGTTCCCGAGGGTCTCAAGAACAAGCGCCTCATCTCGCTCGACATCGGCTCGATGCTTGCGGGCGCCAAGTTCCGCGGTGAGTTCGAGGAGCGGTTGAAGGCTGTCCTCAAGGAGATCACCGACGCGGAGGGGGAGGTCATCACCTTCGTCGACGAGTTGCACACCATCGTCGGTGCCGGTGGTGCCGAAGGCGCGATGGACGCCGGCAACATGATCAAGCCGATGCTGGCCCGCGGCGAACTGCGGATGATCGGCGCCACCACGCTCGACGAGTACCGCAAGTACGTCGAGAAGGACCCGGCTCTGGAGCGTCGCTTCCAGCAGGTCTACGTCGGCGAGCCATCGGTCGAAGACACGATTGGCATCCTCCGCGGGTTGAAAGAACGCTACGAGGTGCACCACGGCGTCCGCATTCAGGACTCGGCGCTCATCAGTGCTGCGGTGCTGTCCGATCGGTACATCACGGCGCGCTTCCTGCCCGACAAGGCGATCGACCTCATGGACGAAGCAGCGTCGAAGTTGCGCATCGAGATCGACTCGCTCCCGACGGAGATCGACGTCGTCCAGCGTCGGATTTTCCAGCTCGAGATCGAACAGGTCGCACTCGAGAAGGAAAGCGACGACGCATCTGCGGAACGACTCGACGCGTTGCACGACGAACTCGCCCAGCTCAATGCATCGGTCTCCGACATGAAGGAGCACTGGGAACAGGAGAAGCAGGCCATCGATGCGATCCGGTCCCTGAAAGAAGAGCTGGAAGGACTGCGGACCCAGATCGACCGCGAGTCGGACCTCGAGCTCGCGGCAGAGATTCGCTATGGCCGGATTCCAGAAATCGAACGGCGGATCGAGGAGGCGACGACCCACCTCGATGAACTCCAGGAGACGAAGGCGATGTTGAAAGAAGAGGTCGACGCTGAAGACATTGCCGAAGTCGTCGGCAGAGCGACCGGTATTCCCATGAGTCGGTTGATGGAGTCCGAGACGCAGAAGCTCGTCAACCTGGAAGGGCTGCTCGACAAGCGTGTCATCGGCCAGGACGACGCGGTGACCAGGGTGGCCAATGCGGTCCGCCGCAGCCGCGCTGGCCTCAGCGACCCCGACCGCCCCATCGGTTCGTTCATGTTCCTCGGGCCCACCGGTGTCGGCAAGACCGAGCTCGCTCGGGCGCTTGCTGAGTTCCTCTTCGACGACGAAAAGGCGATGGTCCGCATCGACATGGGCGAGTACATGGAGAAGTTCTCGGTGTCGCGACTCGTCGGTGCACCTCCGGGTTACGTCGGCTACGACGAAGGCGGCCAGCTCACCGAGGCCGTCAGGCGTCGGCCCTACTCGGTCGTGCTGCTCGACGAGATCGAAAAGGCACATCCCGACATCTTCAACACGCTGCTGCAGGTCCTCGATGACGGTCGGTTGACCGATGGCCAGGGGCGCACGGTCGACTTCACCAACGTGGTGGTGATCATGACCTCAAACCTGCCGGGCGATCCGCTCGACTTCTTCAAGCCTGAGTTCATCAACCGCGTCGATGACATCGTCCGGTTCCGGTCGCTCAGCGAAGCGGACCTCCGCCAGATCGTCGACGTGCAGCTCGAGCGATTGCGTCAGCGTCTGACCGACAGGCGGATCACGCTCGACATCTCCGAGGCAGCGATGGATCAGCTCGCTCGCGAGGGGTATGACCCAGCGTTCGGTGCTCGTCCGCTGAAGCGGATCATTCAGCGTGAGATTGCTGATCCGGCAGCCATGTTGATCCTCGACGGGACCGTTGGTGAAGGTGGCGCGATTGTCGTCGAGCC
>CAXMZV010000267.1:0-6061 GCA_964199985.1 Candidatus Ilumatobacter isfjordensis
AACCGAGTTGAGAACCCGACGACCTGCTTCGCAGCGACGCGCAGACGCAATGGCAAGCGACCGGTGTCGAATCCGCTCCGGTTCACGAACTCCTGGAACATCAACGAGTGCTGCGACTCCTCGATGGCCTCGTGGTACGAGTAGCGGAATTCCGGCGAACCGTTCGGCAGCGTGATCGCGTGCGCCAGCAGACCGCGAGTGAGGATGTTCTCGAAGACGAGCCCCGAACGCATCGTGCTGGCGATCAGGTGCAACCCAAGCCGTGATCGTTGAACGTCATCGAGCGTGCCCCACCAGTCGGTTTCACCGACGAGCCCTTCGGCTGCCTTGATCCAACGCGGGTCGTCTTGGCGAATTGCGTTGTCAGGATGATCCCAATCGACGTCGAGGTACGCATCGTGATGCTTGTCGACCGATTGCTGATTGAGGCGGTCGACCAACGCAGCCCAGGCGTCATCGTCGAGGGCTGCGCGCTCGACGACGGTTTCGCTGTCGAGGCCAGCGGTTGGACGATCGGAATCGGTATGGAACGAAGCGGTCATGTGTCCTCCAAGTCGGAGATGAGGTTGGGAATGAACCGTTGCTTGGACGGGTCGAGCAGCGTCGACAGGTCTTTGAGTGCATCGACCACCGACGTGACGATGGCGGGGTCGGGGGCGGTCCGTTGCGACAGCGCGAGCCCCTCGAGTAAGGAGAGCGCAAAGTCGGGCGCGGTGATCGAGAACGATTCGCCGGAGAACTCTTCGAAGTTCGCGGCCCAGGTCTGACGCGTCCGTTCACGCATCCGCGCACCCTCGAGCGTGATGGTCGCCGCAAGCTCGGGCTCGTGATGCGCCGCTGCAGCGAACTCCATCCACGCAACGTGCACGGGCGACGAACAGATCGCCCAGAGCAAGTCGATCGCGGCCGACAGCCGGTCGGCATCCTGGTCGACATCAACGAGACCCTTCTCGAAGAGCTCGATGTGGCCGTCGGTCAGCCAGTCGGCGGTCGCCGCGAAGAGCGCTGCCCGGTTGGGGAAGTGGTGCAGCATGGCGCCGCGTGAAACTCTGGCGCGCTTGGCGATCTCGGTGGTTGTTGCGCCGCGGTAACCCAAGTCGACCAGCGCCGACACGGTTCCCGCGAGCAGCCGTGCAGTGGTTGCATCACTGCGCTCGGCCTGTGTGCGCCGCCCGGTGGACATGGACACATCTTGGCCGCCAACTCACAAACAGTCAATCCTGATTGTTTGTGCACCGACAAGCTGTCTGCCGACGACGTGCGAATGGCGCGTACCGTGATCGAGCAAGGCGCACTCGGCCGTTAGGGCCGGCGACCCATGAGGTCGAGATACCTCGTTTGCAGCGGGGCGTCCTCGCCAACAGTCCCCGATGCGCTGTCGCCGAACATCCCCGTAGCCGCAAGCATGTCGCGTTGAGGCTGTGCGTCGTCCCAGAGGAAGTGCAACAGGTCGGCATCGAGTGCCTCGTCGGTGCCGATCGAGCGGGCGAGATCCCACGCATGACATGCTCCGTCCGCGACGCGAAAGCCGCAGAACATCGACCGCGGGAAGTCACCGCCTGGATGCGCGACCATCCCATCCAGCCCATCAGGACCGGAAAACCCCGCGACCATCTGGTCGGCCAGGTCGAGAAACTGGTGACGGGATTCGTGCCCTCTGGCCCTACCCGGATGCAGTCGGCGATGAGACCGTTGACCGCACACGCGGGTGGAGAGGTGGAGCCGATTCAAGATGCGCGTCCACCACGTCTAAGAAGGAGGCAACGACATGAAGAGAGCAATGATTGGCCTGGCACTCGTCGCAGTGCTGGGGGTGATTCCTGTTGCATCAGTGAGCGCCAAGGCACAGCAGCCACTCAACTTCAAGATGGAGCTCACACTGTTCGCAGAGGACTGCGCTGTCCCGCACACTCCGCCGTTCCTCACCTGGGCTGGCACCGTCGTCATCGACGGCACAACCTACGGGTGGGCGGACTTTCCCACTGGTCCGTTCGTGGTCGAAGGGAACTTCGGCTCCTTCGAGGAGTACTGGACCATCTTCACCCTGGATGAAGACGAGGCCGTCACTCCCGCGAACGCCTGCGACGTGAGCCGAGTGGTGCTCGCTGGCACCAACGATGGTTGGGGCTCGGTCACAGCGGGGACGGGCTTCGCGGATGGTGAAGTCACGTTCGTCGACGACGAGGGCGCCCTCGCTGAGGTGGCTCTGGGAAGCCGGATGTTCTGGAGGGGCAAGGTGATTGGCGACACCGGCACCGAGTTCAGGGCAACACTTCACATTCTGCGACCGAAGTGAGAAGCACTGCCTGAGCCCGCTCGTGGGCTCAGGCAGCCCTCTGAAACGGGCGTCGGGTGGACACGCCCATGAGCCAAGGTTGCGGATCGCCCATGTAAGTGCCGTTGGAGGGCACCCGTATCGGCGGCATGGCCCGGCCTTCCTCACCTGCTCGGGTTCGGCACTTACGGCGGTCTCCCACCTGCAGGTTTCGCCGGTGCTACGGTGCGTGACCGTCGTCACTGCATCGAAGGAGAATCGTCATGTTCACATTGGCCGACATCACCCGCACGCACGCCGCGCAACGGCCCGACAAACCGGCGCTCATCTGCGACGACCGCACGTTGACGTACGGCGAGTTGCACACCGAGAGCTGTCGGGTTGCGAACGCGCTCCTCGATGCCGGGGTGACACCGCAGGATCGTGTGGGATTCATCGGGAAGAACATCCCCGAGTTCTTCACCCTCAGCTACGGCGCAGCGAAGCTGAACGCCGTGCCCGTGGCCGTCAACTGGCGGCTGGCGCCACCTGAGATGGCATTCATTCTCGAGAACGCGGAGGCGAAGGTGGTGCTCGTCGAAGGTGAGTTCCTCGGTCATCTCGACAAGATGGAGCTGCCGCGCAACCCGCTCATCATCGAGGTGGGCGGTGACGGTGCCAACGTGTCTTACAGCGAATGGATCGACGGTCGATCCGACGCTGATCCGGGTTACCCGATCGCTCTCGACGACACTGGTTCCCAGCTTTACACGTCCGGCACTACAGGCCTCCCGAAGGGAGCGGAGCTCACCAACCGGAACTTCGAGGCGATCATGGAACCGATCAGCGACATGATCGGGGTGACATCGGACAGCGTCATGTTGCACATCCTCCCGATGTTCCACATCGGTGGCAGTGGGGTCGCGAATGTCGGGCTGTTCAACGGGGCGACCAACGTCGTCCACCGCGATGTCGACCCGGGTCGGATCTTCGCCGACATCCCGAAGCACAAGGTCACGGCGAGCTTCATGGTTCCCGCGCTGCTGCAGGTCCTTCCGATGATCCCGGGCGCGTCGGACGTCGACTTCTCGTCGTTGGAGACGATCTTCTACGGTGCGTCGCCGATCACCGAGGAGGCGCTGGTTGCGTCGATGGCACTGCTCAAGTGTCGGCACGCTCAGGCGTACGGCCTCACCGAAACCACTGGTGTCGTCACCTGGCTCCCGCCCGAAGACCACGATCCGGGAGGTCCACGCGCAAAACTCCTGCGTTCGGCCGGGACGCCGGTCGACGGCGTCGAATTGAGGATCGTCGATGATGCCGGCAACGACCGACCGGACGGTGAAGTCGGTGAAGTCTGGGTGCGTACGCCGCAGAACATGAAGGGCTACTGGCGAAACCCCGACGCCACCGCAGAGGCGTTTCCCGAGGGACGCGACGCCGATGGTCTCGGGTGGTTCTGCACGGGCGACGCGGGCTTAATGGATGACGGCTACCTGTTCATCCACGACCGAGTGAAGGACATGATCGTGTCCGGCGGAGAGAACATCTACCCGGCCGAGATCGAGAACGCGATCATTTCCCATCCCGGCGTGGCCGACGTCGCCGTCATCGGCATCCCAAGCGAGCGGTGGGGCGAGTCGCCACTCGCATTGATCGTTGCCGCCGAGGGTGCCGACCCGACGCAGGAGGAGATCATCGCACATTGCGTCGAACGGCTGGCACGATTCAAGTTGCCGACGGCCATCGAACGTATCGACGCAATTCCGCGCAACCCGTCCGGGAAGATCCTCAAGGTCAACCTTCGCAAACCGTACTGGGAAGGCCGCGACCGAGCCGTCAACTGATCACACGTCGTCGCGGACCGGAACGAGCCGACACGCTTCATGCGAAGTCGTGCGCTCTCAGCGGTCCGGACGCCGCCCCAAAATCCGCGACCCGGGCACGCTCGAAACTGTCCCCGCGCGTCGTGCGAGCGAAGATCCCCGGACTGGCGTGAACACGACTGAAGGGATCAAGAATTCCTCATGATTCAACGACTTCACGCCGATACATCTCCGTGCCGAATGTGTTGACCGATGCCGAGATGCTGCGGCATGTGCGCCCGATGGTGATGGTTCTCGATGAGGTGGGGACGATCCTGCAGGTCGCAGGCTCGTCGCTCGCCACGCTCGGCTACGACCCCGATGCGTTGATCGGCGACAACGCCCTCAGCTACGTCTCGCCACGCCATGTCGAGACGATCACGTTCGTGTTCAACGGTCCCGGCGACCACGTCGTGCGCAACGTCCACGAACCGTTTCCGCTGGAACTCATCGGGACCGACGGCGAGCCGACCTTGGTCGACTGCGCCGCGGAGCGCGTCCACCATGACGGCAAGGCGCTGTGGGTCGTCACGATGATGCCGCACTCGTTGCAGTCGGCCGCGTTCCACGCGTTGACCGCATACGGCCGCGGCGCATCGGCGCATGAAATTGGAACCACCATCGCCGAACGCCTGTCATGGAGCTGGGAGGCGAGCTCCGAGATCCGGTCGTTCCTCCTCGCCGACCCCGTCGGCGGCGCGTTCACGACCGCCACCGAGCCAGGAGCCACGCACCAGTCCGGCAGCCTCCTCCACGAGCTCGCAGGCCACGTTGGCAATCACGACGCTCCGTGGAATCGCGACCTCACCGCTGCGCACGTCACGGTTCGCGTGGAGGCCCTCCCGGCAGCAATCGCAAGCGCCGCGAGCGCCGCCGGATTCGTCGTCGCATGCATCGCGGTCGGTGGCCTCGACGGCGAACCGCAACTCGGCATCGTGTCGTTCGGCGCCCACGAGCACGTGTTTCAGGGCAACCTCGAGATGATCATGACCGAGTCGGTCGCCACCCTCGAGATGGCCCTCCAACGCCAAGGTGCCGACGACAAACTGCGGCGTGCCGCCGAGGAAGACCCGCTGACCGGGCTCGCCAATCGCATGACGTTCAGCAAAGCGTTGATCGACCGCGGCGACACGACATCGGCGGTGCTCTACATCGACGTGGATCACTTCAAAGAGATCAACGACTCGTTCGGACACGCAGCAGGTGACGCAATCCTCATCGAGATCGGCCGCCGACTCAGGTTGATGTGTCAACCCGACGATCTGATCGCCCGCATTGGAAGCGACGAGTTTGCCGTGCTGTTCACCCGCGTCGACCCGACGAACGCCGAACGAATGGCTCACCGAGTCCTCGCACGCATCTGCGAACCCCTTCCCGAGGGCCTCGGGCCAGAATGCATCGAGGCCAGCGGCGGCCTCGCCATGGCGGCACGCGATGGCGACGCCATCGAACGGGCCGACCTGGCGATGCTCGCCAGCAAGCGGGCCGGCCGGGCGCAACTCATCATCGCCTGATCCGACCCGGGCGCGAGGGCGTCGTCTGTGTCGGGCCTCCGTTCGGACACACCCGGCCTCAATGGATCCCTCCCTACGGCGGCATGATCACCGTCGACGGAACTGCACGGAGGACCTGGGCCGACTCCACCTGATCGGCCATCCAGGTTCAAACGACCGCAGCTCATAACTCCGCCGGCCGTGATCGACGCATGAAGGACAGACCGCAGCAGATCTGTCAGCCGGCCACTGCGTGGATCTCGAGCGTTCGAGTCACCCGGCCCGGCAAGCCTGCCGAGTCGATGGCCTCGACCGTGACGACCCACCTGTTGTTGTCCGGAGCCAGCGGCGGGATGGACATCTGCACGGTGACGTCGCTGCAGTCGGTGATGGTCGCGAGGCCACCGTCGCCCTCGGCCAGATCGTTGCCCTCGCACAGCACGATGCGG
>CAXMZV010000268.1:0-6058 GCA_964199985.1 Candidatus Ilumatobacter isfjordensis
CGGGTCGACGAGGTCGGGGCCCATGTTGTGGAATGACTTGTCGCGCAAGATGCCAGCGTTGTTGATGACGATGTCGACCTTGCCGTATGCACCGACAGCGGTCTTGACGATGCTCTCGCCACCCTCGGGCGTGGCGACCGAGTCGGTGTTCGCGACGGCGTCGCCACCCGCTGCGATGATCTCATCGACGACGAGCTGCGCGGCACCCTTATCGCTGCCCGACCCGTCGACCGATCCGCCGAGGTCGTTGACCACGATCAGTGCACCGCGGGCCGCCATCATCAGTGCGTGCTGTTTGCCGAGACCGCCACCGGCACCGGTGATGATCGCTACTTTGCCGTCGAAACCAAGATCTGTCATGGGTTCCGATGTTACCGGCGGGTAGCGAGGCTCCGAAATTGCATCGGAGGTGACACCTGCGTGATCGTGACAAACGCGTGGTTCACAGAAGGTTCCCGCGGGTGTGGTCCAATGATGGACATGAAGTCACCGAACATCACTCTGTTGACGGCACTCGCAGTTGCACTGGCCAGCTGCTCGTTCTCGACCGGCACGACTCCTGAGCAGGCAGGCGAGGATTTGATCGAAGGCGCGCTCGGCGAGCAGGTCGATCTGGCCTTCGTCGATGCCGACTGCGCTGCACCAGCCGATAACGAGGTCGGCACACCCTTCACCTGTACCGCAATGACCGAAGCCGGCGAGACGGTCACGTTCGACGGCGTCGTCGATCCTGACGACTCGATCTTCATTGCGCCCTCGAACATCATCGCGGCCGAGGAGATGTCAGTGGTCGAAACCGAGGCAGCCGGTGTGCTCGGTGAAGAGATCGGAATGGGCATCGACCCCTCTGCCGTCGACTGCCCTGACGAGACCACCGTGCTGGTCGACGATCGTCTGCGCTGTGAGATCCTCGACGTGGCTTCGGGTGATCTGTACGAGATGTTCCTCACCGTCGGCGGGTTCGAATTGCGCGAAGGATTCGCCCAGCGGTCATACGAGATCGGCGACCAACTCAACTGAGTCGGTGAACTGAGCTGGCGCGAGCGGCTCAGCGGTCGATGCGCAGCGGTTCGTCAGCGGTGACGACATGAATCCGATCTCCGATTCCGACCGGCACTCCGAGGCCGTGTGCCAACGTCAGCGTGCACCCCTCGTGATCGAGTTCGACACGGACGCGCGAGCCGTGCCGCGTGAGATGGAACGTCACCGATTCCCATACGGCGGGCAGGCGCGGCGCGAACTCCATGCGGTCGCCGCGTTCGACCATCCCGGCGAAGCCGTACACAATTCCCGCCCACACTCCGCCCGCTGACGCGATGTGGACACCGTCAGAGGTGTTTCCATGCAGGTCGCACAGGTCGAGATAGAGGGCTTGATGGAAGTATTCGACAGCGAGATCCTCGTACCCGACCCCCGCCGCGACAATTGACTGTGCACAAGCCGACAATGAGGAGTCGCCGGTGGTGATCGGGTCGTAGTAGTCGAAGTTTCGTCGCTTCTGTTCTTCAGAGAAGTGTTCACCGCGGAGGAACATCGCCAACACGACGTCGGCCTGCTTCAAGACTTGATGCCGGTAGATCACCAGCGGGTGGTAGTTGAGTAACAGCGGGTACTTGTCGGCGGCGACGCCGTCCCAATCCCACGGTTCGAGGTCGAGGAACTCAGAGTCCTGCGGGTGGATCTCGAGGTCGTCGTCGAACGGGATGTACATGGCGTCAGCCGCGGCATCCCACGCGTCGAGTTCGCCGACGTCGAGGCCGGTCGAACGTTGCATGTGCGCGAACTGCTCGGGGTTCCACTCGGCGAGGAAGCGCACGGTCGTGGCGGCGTACCGCAGATTGAAGCGGGCCATCATGTTGGTGTACGTGTTGTCGTTGACCACCGTCGTGTACTCGTCGGGTCCGGTCACGCGGTGGATGTGGAACGTGTTTGAGTCGTTGGTCGCGTAGAAACCGAGGTCGGTCCAGAGACGAGCGGTCTCGATGAGCATTTCGGCACCCTCGTGTGCGAGGAATTCGACGTCGCCGGTGGCGTCGAGGTAGCGGCGCAGCGCGAACACGATGGCGGCGTTGATGTGATACTGCGCCGTCCCGGCGGCGTAGTACGCGGACGCCTCCTCCCCATTGATGGTGCGCCAGGGATACAGCGCGCCGCGCTCGCTGAGCATCGCGGCGCGTTGGCGCGCAGCGTTGAGCATCTTCCAGCGGAAACGCATCACCTTCCGTGCTGCCTCGGGATTGTTGTAGGCGAGGAACGGTGCGACGTACACCTCGGTGTCCCAGAAGTAGTGGCCGTCATAGCCCCCAGCGGTGACGGCCTTCGCCGCGATTCCCTGTTCGTGGGTGCGCGCCGATGCCTGGGCGAGCTGGAAGAGGTTCCAGCGGAGTGCCTGCTGGTCGCAGTCGTTGCCACGCAACTCGATGTCGGATGCCGCCCAGTAATCGTCGAGCCACTCGCCCTGTTCGGCGACGAGTCGTTCGCCGCCCTCGTCGCTTGCTCGGCGCAGCGTGCGCGCACATCGATCGGCAAGTTCCTCGGCTGGGACGCCGCGGGACGTGTGGTACGAGACGAACTTGGTGATCGTCACCGTTTCTCCAGCGTCAGGATGCGCGGTGATCACCGATTTCGCGATGTCCTCGTCGAGCGTCGTTTCGATCTGCGTTTCGCACGCCGCGTCAACATGGTTCCAATAGCCGCATGCCAGCGTCATGCCACTGTTCCGACAGCGGTAACCGAGCACGACGCTGCCCTCTTCGCGTCGTTGTAGCCGTGGTTCCAGCACGCGTTCGGTGAACTTGCGGGACTTGCGCGGATCCTTGCCCTCACCCAGTGCTGCGGAGCGAACATGGTACTCGTCTTCACCGTCTTGGCGATTGAGGAGCTGCGATGACACCACGATGGGGGCGGGTGCGTCGAGCGGCGTGATTTCGATCGTCATCATTGCCAGATGGCGATGGACGAGGCTCACGAGCCGAGTCGAGGACACCTTCACCCGTTTGCCGGCCGGCGTGCGCCACAGCAGATCGCGTCGCAACACGCCGGTGCGGAAGTCGATCGACCGCTCGTACTCCGTGAGATCGGCGGTCCCGAGCAGCAGTGGCTCGTCATCGACGTACAACTTCATCAATTTGCCATCGGGGACGTTGACGATGGTTTGGCCAGTCGTGGCAAACCCGTACGCCTCCTCGGCGTGCTTGATCTCCCAGGTTTCGTGGAAGCCGTTGAGGTACGTGCCGTGACTGTGGGCGTTGCGGCCTTCTTCAGGGTTGCCGCGCATCCCGAGGTAGCCGTTGCCCACTGCGAACAGTGACTCGGTGACGCCGAGGTCGTCGTCGTCGTATTCGGTCTCGACCAGCCGCCACGGATCGACGGGGAAGCGGTGCTGGGGCAGCCCGGTTGGTGTGGGGCGGTGTTTCATTGTGTGCCTCCGTTGCTCACGGCGCCATCGTGATCTGTTTCGGGGAGGAGCTCGTCGAGGTCGCTGACGACGAAGGTTGCGCCGTTGTCGAGAAGTGCGTCGATTCCGGCACCGCGATCGACGCCGATGACCACCGCGAAGTGACCCGCCTTTCCGGCAGCGACACCCGACGTGGCGTCTTCGATCACGACAGTGCGCGCCGGGTCGACGCCGAGACGTTCGGCGCCCAGCAGATATCCGTCGGGCGCGGGCTTGCCAGCGAGACCCTCGGCGGCGGCGACGATGCCATCGACAACCACATCGAAGCGGGCGCTGAGGCCAGCGGCGACGAGCACGGGCACAGCGTTCTTCGATGACGACACGATGGCGCTCGGGACACCGGCGCCTGCGAGCAGGTCGAGCGTCGCCTGCGAGCCAGGGTAGGCCGCGATGCCATCGCGCTCGAGTACCACGTTGAACAGTTCGTTCTTTTTGTTGCCCATCGCGCAGATGGTGTCGCTGCCGGGGGCATCGTCGGGCGTGCCATCGGGAAGAGTGACGCCACGTGATGCGAGGAAGTCACGGACTCCGTCGTAGCGGGGCTTGCCGTCGACGTGGTGCAGATAGTCGGCCTGCGTGAAGTCGTAGGCGGTGAAGAGTTCGCCCCAGGCATGCTCATGGATCTCGGCGGTCGGAGTGATCACCCCGTCGAGGTCGAAGAGCACGCCGTCGTAGTTTGTCCACAGAAACTGGGAGGCCGTCACTCGATCCATCCGGCGAGGCTACGCGCAACCAGCCGCCCACGTCACGGTTACGAATGGGGTCAGGCCCCTTTCGCACTTTCGAGCACAAGAGGGGCCTGACCCCATTCGTGACTATTGGGCGGAGTGGTCGGTGGCGATGCGTTTCAGATCTTTGTAGTCGAGCTTGCCGTTGGCGGCCCGACCGATCGAGCCGATGGTGATCACAGCCTTCGGGGCCTTGTAGGCCGCAAGATGCGCCTTGACGTGGGCACGGAGTTCTTCTGCATCGATTGTTGCGCCAGCGTGCGGCTCCACGAGGGCGTTGATCGCTTCACCCCACTTGTCGTCGGGGAGTCCGATCACCGCGGCGTCGGCCACTGACGGGTGCAGTTTGAGGCATTCCTCGACCTCTTCGGGATACACCTTCTCGCCGCCGGTGTTGATGCACTGACTTCCGCGGCCGAGCAGCGCGACGGTGCCGTCGAGCTCAACGGTCGCGTAGTCGCCTGGAATCGAGTACCGGTCACCGTCGATGGTCACGAAGGTCTGGGCCGATTTGACGTCGTCTTTGTAGTAGCCGATCGGCGTGCGCCCCCGGAGCGCCACGCGGCCGAGTTCGCCCGAGCCGGGCACGACGTCGGCACCCTCGTCCGTGATCACGCGAGTGTGCGGGCCGAGTTCGAACTTGGCCGTTTTGCCGCCCGAGTCGGCGGTCGTCGTGTTCGTCGCCATGCCGATCGCCTCGCTCGAGCCGAGCGCGTCGATCATGATCAGCCGATTGTTGTGGCGGAGTAGCCCGTCCTTGCTCTCCTTCGACCACATGACACCCGACGAGACAATGACTCGCAGCGATGAGATGTCCCAGCGGTCGGGTTCGGCGTCGAGCGCGCGCCAGATCGGCTTGGCAAAAGCGTCGCCGACGATGGACGTCGAGTTGATGCCGTAGTGCTGCACCGTGTCGAGGAAGTCGGCTGGGTCGAAGTGTCGGCCGACCATCGTGGTGATGCTGCCGCCGACCATCAGGTTGCTGATCGCATTGAAGAGCCCGGTGCCGTGCATGAGCGGGGCGCCCGGCATGTTGCGGGGGCCGGGCTTGCTGACCCGTTCTGCGACGGCATCGAGGTCTTGCTCGGGAGGCATGCGCTTGCGATTGTTGGCGTCGAGCACGCCGAACAGATCGTCCTGGCGCCACATCACACCCTTCGGCATGCCGGTGGTGCCGCCGGTGTAGAGGAGCATGAGGTGGTCGCCCGAGCGGCCCCAGGGGCCCGCCACGTTGGCGTCGGTCCCCGCTGATGCCGCGGCCTCGTAGGGCGTTGCCCAATCGGGGCAGGGTCCGGATGCGTCGTCGACCCACAGCCAGTTCGTGATCCGCGGGACCCGATCGCGGATCGCCTCGATCTGGTCGACGAACGTGCCGTGGAAGACGACTGCGGTGACGTCGCCGTTGTCCCAGAGGTAGACGAGTTCGTCGGCGGCGTATCGGTAGTTGGTGTTCACCGTGGCGAAGCCGGCCTTGAACGCGGCAAAGGTCGACTCGAGATACTCGGGACTGTTGTAGAGGTACTGGGCGACCTTGTCCTGCTCGGCGGCGTTGGGTGCATCGAGCAGCGCCTGGGCGACGCCGTTTGCACGGCGGTTCATCTCCGACCACGAGATCTGGCGATCGCCTTGCTGTTGGGCGAGCGCGTCACCGAGTCGACCGGCGATGGTCTCCCACAGGTCGGCGAAGTTCCAGCCTCTCGCGCTGTCGGAGGTGGTCGCGTCTGTCGTGTCGCTCACGTCGAGTGACGGTAACCCCCTATGCCGGGGGTCCCTGCATCAGACGGTCGTAGGCGGCGGCCACGGGCGAGTGCTCAGACATCGCACCCCACATCGACTCGATCCACCAGGTGGCACCGGCGTCCCGGTATGCGCT
>CAXMZV010000269.1:0-6047 GCA_964199985.1 Candidatus Ilumatobacter isfjordensis
GTTGTACCCTGCTCTACCAGAGCAACCGGCGTGCTTGCCGGTAAACCATGCGCTACCATTTCCTTACACAAGGTTGGCGTCGAGCGTCTGGGCTCGCTCGCGCGCCTTGCCGGCGCGATTGAGGGATGTCTTGCCCGCGGCGGCGATGATCGGTTCTGGAGTGGACGTGACGCTCGTCAGATGAGAGATGAGCGCTGCATCCTGGGAGTCGGCCCACGCCCTGACTTCGCGGGTGGCGACCAAGGCTGCTTCGATCTCGGTGGCGCTGGCAGACTGCGACGAACGCACGGCGGCAACGCGTTCAGCGCGCCCGGCGATGTCGGTCGATCTCATGTGTGCAACCGTACGCTTCGGGTGTCACAGAGTTGATGCGAGGGCCGCTTCATCCTCGCGAGGGAGTTGCATCTCGGGCCAGGGCGTCGTCGACGTGGCGCGAGCGTGGTGGCATGAACAGCCAGACTGGGCGCTGCATGAGCGAACCCGACTACCTCCGCATGATCCTGAACGCGCAGGTCTATGACGTGGCGATCGAAACACCGCTTGATCACGCTCCTGCTTTGTCGCGTCGTCTCAACAACAATGTGCTGCTCAAGCGTGACGACATGCAAGAGGTCTTCTCCTTCAAGATTCGTGGTGCGTACAACAAGATGGCGCATCTCGACCCCGAAGAGCGCGATCGAGGCGTCATCGCCTGCTCATCAGGCAACCATGCCCAAGGTGTGGCGCTCGCGGCCAACCGACTCGGCTGTCACGCGGTGATCGTGATGCCGTCGACCGCGCCATCGGTGAAGGTCGATGCGGTGCGTCAGCGAGGCGCCGAGGTCGTGCTGCACGGCGAGAGTTATGACGAAGCCTTCCATCACGCGCTCGAGCTGCAGGAGCATCGTGGACTCACGCTCGTGCATCCGTTCGATGATCCCCACGTGATTGCCGGCCAAGGCACGATTGGCATGGAGATCCTGCGCCAGCACGGCCAACCGATCGACGCCATCTTCGTGGCCATCGGTGGTGGCGGACTGATCGCCGGCGTGGCTGCGTACGTCAAACAAGTGCGGCCTGACATCAAGATCATCGGGGTGCAGCATGATGAATCGACGGCGATGGCCGACTCACTGCGCGCCGGTCACATCGTTGAACTCGACGAGGTGGGCCTGTTCTCCGATGGCACGGCAGTGAAGCGGGTGGGCAAGGAGACCTTCCGTTTGGCCCAGCAGTACGTCGACGACGTGGTGCTCGTCAGCACCGACGAGACCTGCGCTGCGATCAAGGACGTGTTCACCGACACTCGTTCGTTGCTCGAACCCGCCGGAGCGCTGGCGATTGCGGGACTCAAGAAGTACGTACAGACCACTGGGGTGGTCGATCAGACGCTCGTCGCGGTGGCCTGCGGTGCGAACATGAATTTCACCCGCTTGCGATTCGTCGCTGAGCGAGCCGACTACGGCGAACAGCGCGAGGCGATCTTCGCGGTGACCATCCCGGAACAGCCCGGCAGCTTTCGCCGGTTCTGCGAGGTCGTCGGGTCGCGCGACGTCACGGAGTTCAACTATCGGATCAGCGACGAGGCCGAGGCGCATGTGTTCGTCGGAATTGCTGCATCCTCACGAGACGAGACCGCTGAGCTCGCCGATGCGTTCGACGCGGCCGGTTTCGACGCGATCGACCTCACCGCTGACGAGCTGGCCAAGGCGCACGTCCGCCACCTGGTCGGAGGAAAGTCGGCCCATGCCTCGCACGAGGTGCTCTACCGGTTCGAGTTTCCGGAGCGCCCCGGTGCGTTGCTCCGATTCCTGACGTCGATGAATCCGGCCTGGAACATCTCGCTGTTCCACTACCGCAACCACGGCGCCGACCTCGCTCGCGTCCTCGTTGGGATGCAGGTGCCGCCGACTGATGCCGCGGCGTTCGACGACTTCCTTGAGACGCTCGGCTATCGATTCTGGAACGAGTCTGACAACCCGGCCTACCAACTCTTCCTCAGCTCCTGACCTCTCCGCTTTCTCCCCGAGGTGAGACGGAGAGGTGAGACGGACAGGGGAAACGGACAGGTGTCAGGCGGACATCGAGCGGCAGGCGTCGAGGACCGGAGCGAAGTCGTCGAGTTCGCGAACGGCGAAGTAGGTGATGCCCCAACGTTCTCGGCACATCTGGAGCTTGTTGATGATTTCGCTGGCCGACCCGATCAACACGTACGGCAGCGCGTCGAGTTGTTCCGTCGTCAGGCCCTCGACGCGGCCGAGGACGTCGGCTCGAGCGTCATCGGCGGCGGCGCTGTCCTCGGTAACGGTGACGATCTGGACGAGCGCGTTGAGCTCGAGGTCGTCGATGCGAGCACCGGCCGAGGCACGGACATGGGCGACTTGCGCGTCGAGATGCTCGGTGCTCCACTTCACCGTGTGCCGATGGCCGTCATCGAGCGTGCGGCCGAGGCCTTGCAAGCCGATGATGTCGGCATGCTGCGCAGCGTGGGCCAGCAGGGCGTCGCCGTTGCCACCGACCAGAATCGGGAGCCGGTCGCTCGTCGGCTGGTCGATCGACGCGCCTGAGATCCTGTGGTGTTCGCCGGCCCATTCGACGGTCTGGCCGTCGAACAGTTGTCGGACGATCTCGACGCGTTCGGCAAGGGCTGCCTTGCGGACTGACGGTGGGTGGAGTTCGATGCCGGTCGCGTCGTACTCGTGCGGCGTGTGGCCGGCCCCCAGTCCTAGCTCGAACCGGCCTCCCGAGAGACGATCGATGGTTGCCGCCTCCCAGGCGAGGTGCACCGGATTGCGCATGTCGGCGTTGAGTACAAACGTGCCGAGCCGGATCGTTGACGTGGCAGCAGCCATCGCCGCGAGCAGAGGCATGGGCGAGTCGCCGGGGCCGACGTGATCGCTGGCCGTCACCACATCGAAGCCGAGGTCCTCGGCATGTCGCGCGGCATCGAGGGGGCGGCGCGGATCATCAGAAGTGGACTCGTGCTCAGCTGTGATCTGCCAGCCGAATCGGAATAGTCGCGTCATGGCCCGGACCGTAGGCGCGATCCTGCTGGCTGGCGTGCCGCCGACGTTCACCCCCGCTGGAGCGGGACAACGTCTGCGCGAGCGCGCTGGCTGGCGTCAGATGGTGTCGAGGGCTTGCTCGAGGTCGTCGACGAGGTCAGCCTTGTCTTCGATACCGACCGAGAGGCGCACGAGATTGTCCGGCACTTCGAGTGGTGAACCGGCTGCCGACATGTGCGTCATGGCGCCGGGGTGCTCGATGAGGCTCTCGACCGCACCGAGCGACTCGGCGAGCGTGAAGATCGACGTGGCGTCAGCGACACGCATTGCCGCTTCTTTGCCCGCCTTGACCTGGAACGACACCATGCCGCCGAAGTCCTTCATCTGCTTCGCCGCTGCCTGGTGGCCGGGGTGGTCGGGAAGCTGCGGGTACTGCACGCGCTCGATGGCGGGGTGATCGACGAGCAGGTCGACGATTGCCCGCGCGTTCTCGCAGTGGCGATCCATCCGAACGGCCAGCGTCTTGACGCCGCGGAGCAGCATGTAGCTGTCGAACGGGGCCGGCACGGCTCCTGCAGCGTTCTGTGTAAAGCTGAGCTTCTCGGCGAGTTCGTCGTTGGATGTGGCGACAAAGCCACCCACGACGTCGCTGTGGCCACCGAGGTACTTGGTGGCCGAGTGCACGACGAGGTCGGCACCGAGCGTGATCGGCTGCTGGAGGTACGGGGTAGCGAAGGTGTTGTCCACGACAACAATGGCACCGCGCTCGTGGGCGATCGCTGCAATCGCCTCGATGTCGAAACAGGTGAGCAGCGGGTTGGTCGGCGTCTCCAGCCAGATCATCCCTGTGTCGTCGGGCCAGTTGGCTCGAAGCGAGTCGAGATCAGTGAGATCGACCGCAGTCCAGGGGTAGCCCATTGGACCCCACACCTTTGCGATGAGGCGGAACGTGCCGCCGTAGGCATCGTTGCCAAGCAGCACACGCTTACCGCTGCCCTCTGGAGCGACAGTGAGGAGGCGCAAGATGTTGTCTTCGGCTGCAAGACCGCTGGCGAAGGAGAGGCCGTGGCGGGCCTGTTCGAGCGACGCGATCTGTGTCTCAACGGCGGTGCGTGTCGGGTTGCCTGACCGCGAGTACTCGTAGCCCTTGTGGTTGCCGACGCCGTCCTGGGCGAAGGTGGTCGACAGCGAGATCGGCACGATGACCGCTCCGGTTGTCGGATCAGGGTCTTGGCCCGCGTGAATGGCGCGAGTCGAGAAGCCGGCAGACATGTCGATCTGCTTGTTGTCGTCCGGGTTGGGAGATGGGTTGGGGGTGGAGTCAGTCACGTCCAGCGGCGTCCTCTGCAATAGCGGTGAAATAGGAGAGCAGGTCGGTGCGGGTGAGCACGCTCAGCGGCCGACCGCCTGAGAGCACCAGCAGGGCCGGTGCAGATTCGAGCATTTCTACGGCGAGTTCGACCTTCTGGCCGACACCGATCGTTGGGAGCTTGGCGCCCATGATCTTCTCGACCTCGACGTTCATCGCGCTGGGGTCACGGTGGATGACGTCCATCAGTTCGAGTTCGTCGACCGAGCCTGACACCTCGGCGTTTGCGAACGGCGGTGTGTTCTTGCACACGGGCAGCTGGCTGACGCCGTTGGCGCGCATGATCTCGATCGCCTCGCTGACCGGCGCAGTCGGGTTGACGTAAAGGAGATTCTCGATCGACGCGTTGCGCGTGTCGAGTACGGCTCCGACGCACTGGTCGCACTCCTTGATGAACCCAAAGTTCATCATCCAGTCTTCGTTGAACACGGTCGACAGGTAGCCGCGGCCCGAGTCAGGATTGAACACAACGACCACGGCGTCGTCGTCGGCTGCTTTGGCGACCTTCATCGCGGCAGCCACTGCCGTACCGCCCGATCCGCCGATGAGGATGCCTTCGGTCTCGCTGACATAGCGAGCGGTGAGGAAGCTCTCTTCATCGCTGATGGGGATGACCTCGTCCCACAGGTCGCCGTCGTAGGCGGCCGGGAAGAAATCTTCGCCGACACCTTCAACGAGGTACGGCCGACCCGACCCGCCGGAGAACACCGAAGCCTCGGGGTCGGCAGCGATGATCTTGATGTCCGGGTTCATCGACTTCAGATACCGACCCGTGCCGGTGATCGAACCGCACGTTCCAGCGCCGGCGATGAAGTGGGTGATGCGCCCCGCGGTCTGCTCCCAAATCTCTGGGCCAGTGGTCTTGGTGTGAGCGATGGGATTGTTGGGGTTCGCGTACTGGTTGGGTCGGAACGCGCCCCGCTCCTGAGTGAGCCGTTCGGCCACCGAGTAGTAGCTGGTTGGGTCCTCAGGTGCCACGGCAACGTCACACACCACGACCTCGGCGCCGTACGCACGCAACAGGTCGACCTTTTCTTTGCCGGCCTTGTTGGTCATGACAAAGACGCACTTGTAGCCCCGCTGAGCGGCCACGATCGCAAGTCCGACGCCCGTGTTGCCGGAGGTCGGCTCCACGATGGTGCCGCCGGGTTGGAGCTCGCCGCTTGCTTCGGCGGCAAGGATCATCTCGAGCGCCGGGCGATCCTTGGACGAGCCACCAGGATTGGTGACCTCGTGTTTCATCGCCAGCGTGCACGTGATGCCGTGATCCTCGCTGACTCGTTTCAGGCGAACCATCGGCGTCTTGCCGATGAGGTCGAGAATCGACGGCGCAATGTCCATGTCGCCGGGGTCCCAGTCGGAATCGGGAGTGGTCATCGCCTCAGGGTAGTTGTCGACGCACGAATTGCGTTGTGCCAGGAGGCGGTCAGTTACCGAGAACGCGGTCGACGAATCGACCGACCTTGCTACCGGACTCTTCGCTTGCGTCGTGACCAGCGGGGAGGAGCTGCGGGGCCTGCTGGGAAAGGAACGCCAGCAACTGCTTCGCGGACGGGTTCACAAGGCTCTGATCACCGATGATTACCGTCGGGACAGTTTCGTTGCCGTTTGCGTACCGTCGGACGGTGGCAGCATCGTTCGGGTTGTCCCAGATGTTGTGCTCGACTCGTTCCACGCCGAGTTTGTCCAGGCAG
>CAXMZV010000270.1:0-6041 GCA_964199985.1 Candidatus Ilumatobacter isfjordensis
TTCGGTGTCGCTCGGCGGATCGTCGTTCGACCTCACCGCACGAGTGACGCGAGATGCTGGCGAACAGGGTGTGCTGTACGCGACCGGCACCGAGAACTCGGGAGTCTCGATCTTCGTACAGGACAATAAGCTCGTCGTCGACTACAACGCGTTTGACGACCACCTGATCGTCGAGTCCGACATCGACGTACCGGTTGGGGCCAGCGAGCTCGGTGTGCATATCCGACGAACCGGGAGCAAGACGGGCACGATCTCCCTGAGCGTCGACGGTGCGGCGAACGAGCCGGCCGAGCTGCCGTTGTTCATGACGATGATGTCGTCGGTCGGTCCGAGCGTCGGGTACGACCACGGCTCGGCTGTATCGCAGCGCTACGCCGGACCGTTCCCGTTCGAAGGCACCCTCCACGAGGTCGTGGTCCAACTGCTGTCCCGCGATGCCGTCGAAGCCGAGCGAGCCAACGCTGCCAGTGAAATGAGCCGCCAATGAGTTTGACCGTCACATTGCTCGGCACCGGTTCGCCGATGCCATCACCCGATCGGGCTGGACCCGCCACGCTGATCTCTGCGGGCGAGGGTGCCGATGGCGAGCACTATCTCGTCGATGCTGGCCGTGGTGTGCTGATGCGTCTCGCCGCGTGCGGACTTGGTGCGCCGAACCTCGCAGCGGTGCTGATCACGCATCTGCACAGCGATCACATCACCGACCTCAACGATGTGATCACCACGCGCTGGGTGATGACGTTCGAAAAGACGCCGTTGACCATCGTCGGCCCTGTCGGCACCAAGGCAGTCGTTGACCACATCCTCGCTTCGCTCGAGCCGGACATCGAGTACCGCATTGCACACCACGAGGGTCTCGACCATCGCCCGCCCGTGACCGTGATCGAGGTGACCGAGGGTGTTGTCGACCTGCCCGGTGACGTGCAGATCACGTGCGGGCAGACCGACCACAAGCCGGTCGAGCCGAGCGTCGGCTTCCGTTTCGATCACCGTTCTGATCAGGGAGTCGCCAGTGTCGTGGCGGCCGGCGACACCGTGCCGTGTGCCGGCCTCGACGCACTGTGCGAAGGCGCGAACGCGCTGGTGCACACGGTGATCCGCAAGGACATCATCGCCAACGTCCCGCTGCAGCGGATGCAGGACACGCTCGACTACCACTCGTCGCCCGAAGAGGCAGCGCAGACCGCTGCCAAGGCCGAGATCGACACGTTGATCTATACGCACTATGTGCCGCCGATGCCGGTGAGTGGTTCCGCAGACGACTGGCGCGCCCTTGGCGCAGCGCATTTCGAGGGCACCATCGAAGTCGGCGACGACCTCCACACCGTCACTGTCAATCTCCGTTGAATCAAAGGACAATCACATGAAGTCACTCCGCACCCCCGACGAGCGTTTCGCTGACTTGCCGGGCTACGCCTTCGCACCGAACTATGTCGACATCGATGACCAAGACGGCGGCACTTTGCGCGTCCACTACCTCGATGAGGGACCGGCCGACGGACCCATCGTGTTGGCGATGCACGGCGAACCGTCGTGGAGCTACCTGTATCGCAAGATCATCCCGCTGCTCACCGCCGCCGGGCTCCGCGTCATCGCACCCGACCTCGTCGGATTCGGCAAGAGCGACAAGCCGAGCGAGAAAAGCGACTACACCTACGCCCGCCACGTGGCCTGGATGCAGGGGGCGATCATCGATCACCTCGAACTGCAAGACGCCACGTTCTTCGGACAAGACTGGGGCGGCCTGGTCGGCCTGCGCCTCGTCGCCGCGAACCCCGACCGTTTCGCCCGTGTCGTCATCGGCAACACCGGTCTGCCGACCGGAGAGGGTGCACCGAGCGACGCGTTCATGGCCTGGCAGAAGTTCAGCCAGGAGTCGCCGGTCTTCCCGATTGGACAGATCTTGCAGGGCGCGACCAACACCGAGTTGAGCGACGCCGAAGTCGCCGCGTACGACGCCCCGTTTCCTGACGAGACGTTCAAGGAAGGTGCCCGCATCTTCCCGTCGCTCGTGCCCACGTCGGCCGACGACCCCGCCGTGCCCGACAACCTCGCCGCATGGGAAGTGTTCAAGCAGTGGGACAAGCCGTTCATCTGCTGCTTCAGCGATGACGACCCGGTGACCACCGGCGGCGATAGGCCGTTCCTGAAGCTGGTGCCCGGTGCGCAGGGTCAGCCGCACACCATGATCACCAGCGCACATCACTTCTTCCAGGAGGACGGCGCGGACCAGATCGCACGCGTCGTCATCGACGCCATCGCGGCTGCTGACTGAAGTCGACCGATGGCGACTGTTGAACGCTCGATCACGATCGACGCCTCCGCTCCTGATGTCTGGGCCGTCCTCGCGGACTTCCCGGCGATTTCCGGGTGGGCGTCGAACGTCGATCACTCGTGCTTGCTCTCCGACCAGACCGATGGCGTCGGCATGGTGCGGCGCATCCAGACCGGCCGCACCACGGTGGTCGAAACCGTCGAGCACTGGGACCCGGGCGTGTCGCTGCGGTATGCCATCACGGGCTTGCCCCCGGTGATTCGGTCGGTCACCAATACGTGGAAGCTGACGCCCGCAGCCAACGGCACAGACGTCTCCCTGACGACCGAGGTCGATGCAGGGCCGCGACCGCCGCAGCAGGGCATCGCCAAAATCGTCGGTCGCAAGCTCGGCCAGGCATCCGACGAGATGCTTGCTGGCCTCGCCGATCATCTCGCCGCTTCGCTCGAACATCAGGAGGCCCCCGCATGACGCACCCCGACGTGATCATCATCATGACCGACCAAGAGCGGGCCATCCCGCCGTACGAATCCGACGATGTTCGTGCCTGGCGCTGTGACACGCTCAGCGGTCGCGCCTGGTTCAACGACCATGCGGTCAACTTCAACCGGCACTACACCGGGTCGCTCGCGTGTGTGCCGAGCCGGCCGACGATCTTCACTGGCCAGTACCCGGACGTGCACGGAGTCACCCAGACCGACGGTCTCGGCAAAATGGCCGACGACTCACGGCTGCGCTGGTTGCGCGAGGGAGAGGTCCCGACACTCGGGAACTGGTTCCGCGCCGCTGGCTACGACACGCACTACGATGGCAAGTGGCACATCAGCCACGCCGACCTGCACGACTCCGAGGGCAACCGTCTCGTCACAAACGACGATGACGGCAACGTCGACGCGGCGGCCGTGTCGCAGTACCGCGCGGCGAACCCACTCGACGCATTCGGCTTCGACGGCTGGGTTGGCCCCGAACCACACGGCGGTGAGCTGAGCGACAGTGGCATGCGGCGCGACCCGCTGATCGCCTCACGCGTCGTAGCGTGGCTCGAAGATCGTTACGCCCGCCGGGCCGCCGGAGATGACGATGCGGCCCGACCGTTCCTGCTCGTGGCGAGCTTCGTCAACCCGCACGACATCGTGCTCTTCCCGGCCTGGGCGCGGCGCGGCAACCCGGTCGAGGCGGGACCCAACGACCCACCGCACGTCCCAGAAGCCCCGACCGCGCACGAAAACCTTGCCAGCAAGCCGGCCGCGCAGATCGCCTACCGCGAGACGTATCCATCCGGCTACGGGCCGATTCCAGCAGTCGCAGGCATCTACAAGAAGAAGGCGCAGGAGTACCGCGACCTGTACTACCGACTGCACGCCGAGGTGGATGGCCCGCTCGATCAGGTCCGTCACGCCGTGACCGCGAACGGTACCGACAGCGTCATCGTGCGCACGTCCGATCATGGCGACCTGCTCGGTGCACACGGCGGGCTGCACCAGAAGTGGTTCAACCTCTACGACGAAGCCACGCGAGTGCCGTTCTCGATCGCACGCGTCGGCTCGGATGCGACCACGGGTGCAACCATCGACGACTCGCCCACCTCGCACGTCGACATCGTTCCCACGTTGCTCGCCGCCGCCGGGATCGACGAGGCGATGGCCGCCGACGTGCTGCGGAACGACTTCACCGAGGTACACCCGTTGCCAGGCACCAACCTGATGCCCGTCGTCGACGCACCAGACACCGCTGACCGTGACGGCGGGGTGTATCTGATGACCCGCGACAACATGCTCGAAGGCGATTCTGGTGCGTCCGCCCTGGCGCGTCGCTTCGGCAGGACAACCAAACCGCCTGCTCCGCTCCGCATCCAGGTGCCGGCACACGTTGCGTCGAACTTCGAAGGGCTCGTCCACCGAGTGCCCGCAACGATCGACGGGTCGGGCCATCTCTGGAAGCTCGTTCGAACCTTCGATGATCCGTCGACATGGACCGAACCCGGCGTGCGACATCTCGCCGCATCGGGCCCCGGCGGCAACGAATACCGGACCGCACCCCTGCCCGATCAGTGGGAGCTGTACGACCTCGACGCAGACCCGATCGAGGCAATCAACCGCTGGAACGACCCGGCCGCAGCTGACGTTTTCGCGCAGTTGAGCCTTGAGCTCGCGGTGGAACGCGAGCGTGCAGTGCCGGAACGCAACAACCCGTGGCCGTACGCGTCACGCCAACCCACCTCGGGGGCTCCGATGAAACAACCCCCGCCACTCGCCCGTCTGCTCCGCAAGGCATTGCAGCGCGCCGGCATGCACCCTGACGACCCGGACGCAACGACGTTCGACCTCGCTGGGAAACGAGCACTCGTGGTCGCCACCAACACCGCAGTCATGGACATCGGCAAGCCGACAGGGGTGTTCGCCAGCGAGATGACCGTGCCGTACTACGCGTTCCTCGATGCTGGCATGGACGTCGATGTCGCCAGTCCGCTCGGCGGCGTGATCCCGGTCGACCCGCAGTCGATCAAGCCGATCATTCGCTGCGCCGACGATGACCGCTTCCTCGCCGACGACGAGTTCAAGGCGAAGGTGACCGACTCGCTTGCCATCGGCGACCTCGACATGAGCGACTACGACATCGTGTTCCTCGCCGGAGGGTGGGGCGCTGCGTTCGACTTCGGATTCTCCGAAACCCTCGGCAAGAAGATGACCGAAGCGAACGCCGACGGACTCGTGATGGGCGGTGTGTGCCACGGCCCGCTCGGCCTCCTCAACGCGAAGGCAGCGGACGGTCGGCCACTGGTCGATGGGCGCAAGATCTCCGCCGTCACCAACAAGCAGGTGAAGGAACTCGGCATCCAGTCGACTCCTCATCACCCGGAGCGCGAGCTGCGTGGTGTCGGCGCCGAATTCGAGAGCGAAACCCGACGGCGTGATCCGCTCGCCAACCACTGGGTGGTTGACGGCAACCTCGTCACCGGCCAGAACCAGAACGCCGGGCCGATGGTGGCCCGGGAAATGATGCAACTCCTCGTTGCACAGTCCAGCGAGAAAGTGAGCACATCATGAGCAACACCGTTCGTTACGGCACACCCAACGTCGAGTACGGGATGAAGATGGCGACGATGTCGCCCGAGGACGACGGTCCGGTGTGGATGGTCAACCTGATGAAGTATCGCGAGGTCGCCGACTACACCGATGGCCGTGAGTCGTCGATCAGCGGCCGCGAGGCCGACGACCTGTACTCGCCAATCGATTCGCTGACCGCTGTAGGTGCAGCACCGGTGTTCTTCGGCGACGTCGACCAGCAGTTGCTCGGCGACGAACCGAAGTGGGATCGCATCGGCGTGGTGAAGTATCCGACCCGCAAGTCGTTCATCGACATGCAGTCGCTGCCGAGCTTCCAGGAGTCGCGTCATCACAAGGACGCCGGGATGGAGGCGACCATCGTGATCGGCACGCAGCCGATGGAGTTCCCGGCGCCGCCCGAGGGGTTCAAACGGACCGACTGGGCCGACGTACCGCACCCGCCGACCGACGACGACGGCCCGGTTGTCGTGCTGCACGTGATGCGCTTCGAGGATGCTGAAGCTGCGCACAAGACACCCGACCACATGGAGCACTACCAGACAGCCGCCAGCAAGGTCGCGCTCGGGCACGGCGTTCGGATCAACGGCTGGTTTGCTGTCGAAGACACGATCATCGGCGATGGTCGTGCCTGGCATCAGGTCCGCTTCAACGAGTTCCCCAGCAAGGCGGCCTTCATGGCCGTGGTGATGGACCCGTCT
>CAXMZV010000271.1:0-6015 GCA_964199985.1 Candidatus Ilumatobacter isfjordensis
CCGCTCTCGTGCTCGTCGACTGCGTCGACCGGGATTCGATCGAAGCCGAGCTCACCGAAGCGATCAGCGAGCTCGGCGTGAGCGCCACCATCTCCACTCGCGACGACGCCGACGCCATCCGCGTGCTCTACGAAGACATCGACAACGACCAACGCTTCTGGAACGCCCTGTCAGCACTCGTCCTACTCGCCGCCGCGCTCGCTGCGTTCAATCTCATCAACCGGATCGTCGAGGCCCAACGCCGCGAGATCGGCATCGGGATGGCCCTCGGCGTCCCGCGGCCGCAACTCGCCATCCGCCCGATGCTGATCGGGGTGCAGGTCGCTGTGCTGGGCACGGTCGCCGGCCTCGGCGTCGGGCTCCTCGTGGGCAACGCCTTCGGGAACCTTCTCGAATCGTTCCGGCCACTGCCCGTCCACCGCACACCGTTCCAGTTCGGTGTCTATCTCCAGGCCGCCCTGCTCGGGATCGCGATCCCGATCGCAGCCAGCGCCATCCCGGTCTGGCGGGCGCTTCGCGTCGAACCGATCGAGGCGATCCGCACTGGTCACCTCACGGCCAAGACCAGTCGCCTCACCGGCTGGACCGGCCACCTCCGACTGCCCGGTTCGACGATGACGCAGATGCCAATCCGCAACGTGCTGCGTACCCCGCGCCGCACACTCCTGACCGCTGTTGGTGTCGGCGCAGCGATCGTCGCGCTCGTCGCCGTTCTCGGGATGCTCGACAGCTTCGGCCGAACCCTCGACAAAGCAAACGACGAGTTCACCAAGGGCGACGCCGACCGCGTCGTCGTGCAGCTCGACACGTTCTACCCCGACGATTCCCCCGTCGTCCTGGCGATCTCCGACACTCCCGCTGTCGGACACATCGACGCAGGATTGCGGTTGCCGGCCACCGCGCTCGCGCCCGAATCCGAGAACGACAGCGACCTCGATCTCCTCGTCGAATTCGTCGATCTCGACGACGCGACGTGGAGGCCGACCATCGACGAAGGCGCTGCGACGACCGGTGGGGTCGACCCGGGGATCCTGCTCGCCCGCAAAGCCGCCGACGATCTTGGAGTCGATGTGGGCGATACCATTACGCTGCGCCATCCGATCCGAACCGATGCCGGCGGCTTCTCGCTCGCCGACAGCCAATTCGCGGTTCAGGGGATCCACGCCAACCCGATCAGGACGTTCGCCTTCCTGGACCTCGCCGACGCAGCGCAATTCGGGCTGCAGGACGCCGTGAACGTCGTGCAGGCGTACCCGACCGATGATGCCACCCGGTCCGACGTGCAGCGAGCGGTCTTCGGACTGCCCGGCGTGACGTCGAGCCAACCCGTCGCCCGCATCAGCGAAGCCATCGACGAGGCCCTCGACCAATTCCTCAGCTTCCTGTTCGTCACCGCCGGCGCCGTCTTGATCCTCGCGCTCCTGATTGCGTTCAACGCGACCCGCATCACCGTCGAAGAACGGCGACGAGAACACGCGACCATGCGAGCGTTCGGGCTCCCGATCCGAACGGTGCTCGGCGTCGTCGTCAAAGAGAGCGTCCTCGTCGGCATCGTCGCCACCCTCATCGGACTCGTGGGAGGCATTGCCGTCCTCCAGTGGATGCTGAACTCGCTGGCCACCACGACACTCCCCGACGTCGGGATCGATGTCTACCTTTCACCCGCCACGATCCTCATTGCAGCGATCGTCGGCATCGCCTCCGTCGCCGTCACCCCGCTCTTCCTCGTCCGCCGACTCCGGCGCATGAACCTTCCCGGCACCCTCCGCGTCGTCGAGTGACCGACCGCGGCGCACCCCTCACTTGACTGGGCCGTCGAGGGTGATACTCGCCAGCAGCTCCTCTTCCTGTGCAAAGTGCAGCCGCAGAATCGCATCGAGGGCGTACAGGATCCGGCGTGCCTCGCTCCGATCCTCGGCACCGAAGCCATCGACACACGCGTCGTCGACGAGCCGATCGAGCAGCGAGGCGAGATGGAAGATCTCCTGGTGTGTGCGGCTCATGGCGGCCAACGGATCGATCCCACCGAGGCGCTCCGCAACTCCCGGATAGACCTGTGATTCGTCCTCGCGCTCGTGCGGGACCACCTCGTCGGAGATCCGTGCAGCGGCATCCCGCAACGACGCCAGCGCGGTCGCCTCGTCGGCGGTGTCCAGAGCGAGCGCCACGGATCGCAGGTCTTCGAGAACCAGCCTGAGCGGTCCATGTCCCTCCGCCAACTGATGACTCCACGAGTCGGGCACCGCGCCAGCGTGTCGCAATGACCGCGGCGGACGCAGCGCCCGCAAAGCCGTACCGATCGCCAACACGTCGATCACCTCCTGAGCGACCGCCCCACCGACAGGCGCGAGCAGTCCGACCGCGGCGGCACCCATTCCGATCAGCGACAAGCCCATGCCAAGCAGCACACTCTGGCGGGCAATCGCCCGCGCCCGTTTGGCGATCACGACACCAACGGCCAAACGGTCGAGACGATCCACGATCAACACCACGTCGGCAGCCTCCGACGACGCCGTCGCACCGCGGGCACCCATCGCCACCCCGAGATCGGCGGCGGCCAACGCCGGCGCGTCGTTGACCCCATCGCCGACCATCACCGTGATCCCGGACCGCATCGACGATTCGGAACGCACGACGTCGAGCTTCTCCGCCGGAGTTCGATCCGCGAACACCTGATCGATCCCCAGCGACGCACCGATCGGTTCAGCCACCCCGAGCCGATCGCCGGTCACCATCACCACCCGACCGACACCGGCGCGCCGCAGCGCCCGCAACGCCGCCGACGTGTCCGTACGCAACTCGTCGGTGAACAAGATCATCCCAACCGGTTCGCCGTCGACGACCACCACCGTCGCACTACAGCCCTCCCGACGGGTCCGACGCTCCGCAGCAGCCAGCCACGGCACCCAGTCCTCAGCATCGACCGACGCGAGAGCGCCGACCCACACCTCGCGCCCGTCGACCGTGCCGCCCACACCGCTGCCCGGCTGCTCCACCACATTGGCCGGCTCCAGCAGGGTCAAGCCCCGATCACCGGCCTCGCGCACCAACATCGCGGCCAGCACGTGTGGTGATGCCTGCTCAATCGACGCCGCCAACGCCAGCACGTCCGCGGCATCGCGGTGCGGTGCGGTCACCACGGCAACGACATGAGCCCGCCCAGCCGTCAACGTGCCGGTCTTGTCGAACAGCACCGTGCGCGCTTGCCCCATCGCCTCCAACGCCGCCCCGTCCTTGACCACCACCCCGTTGCGCGCCGCGCACGCAATCCCCGACACCAGCGCAACCGGGGCCGCCAACACGAGCGGACACGGCGTGGCAACCACCAACACGGCGAGCATCCGCATCGAATCCCCCGTCACCAGCCACGCACCACCAGCGATCGCGAACACCACCGGCACGAACACCACGGCGTATCGATCCGCCAACCGGACAAACGGGGCCTTTCCGACGCCAGCGGATCGCACGAGCCGGACGATCCCCGCATAGGAGCTCTCGTCCGCCGACGCCGCCGCCCGCATCCGGAACGCCCCGCCAGCGTTCAGCGACCCGCTGCGCGCCCACTCACCCACCTCACGCTGCACCGACTGCGCCTCACCGGTCAGAACCGACTCGTCCAACACCGACGACTCCAGCACACTCCCGTCGACCGGCACGACCTCACCGGGCTTGACCAGGAGCACCTCACCCGGCGCGACCTCATCGACCGGCACGGTCTCGAATGAGCCAGCCACCGACCGGTGAGCGACCTTCGGCGCCAGCGACAGCAATTCCGACAACGACCGCTCCGCCCGACGATGCGCGTACTGCTCAAGCGCATCCCCCGACGCCACCATCAGGGCCAAGATCACACCGGCAAGCGCCTCGCCCATCACCAGCGCCCCCAACAAGGCGACCAACGCCACGACGTCGACCGCCACCCGCCCCTCCCGCAACCGCGCGACCGTCACGATGACCAGATCGACCACCACGACCCCCGATGCCAGCGACCACACGGCCACGCCAAGATCGCCGGCGTCCACGATCGACGCGATCCCGCCAACCACCAACGCCGCGGCCACGAACGGCAACAACGCACGGCGAACACCGGCAACGACGGCAGAACTCACCACCTCAGCCTGGCCCCTCGCGACAATCGAAGAACAGAGCACATCGTCATAGCGCCGGCGCCCAAGGTGAAGCACCCGGAGGACGCGTCAGAGATTGGAACCAAGGGTCGATCACCTACGAAGGGCCTACCCCCAGGCAGGCAGACGGGTTGGGCTGGTGGATTCGTCCGCGGTGACCTCGGTGCGGCAAAGGGTTTCGAACTCGATTGGGCGCGAGCCGGCTGAGTTGTTGCTGTCGTCCACGGCGATGGTGCGGGCAGCTCCGTCAGTGCGTCGATGTTCGTGCTGCAATATGCGTCCGCAGAGGTCTGAAGCGTGGCAAGCAGTTCGTCGGTCACGGTCATGGTGTCCAGAGTGCGTCAACATGCCACGAACCGCGACTCCGACGCGATTGCGGGCCGTCTCCGCTCGGGCGCGCCCGAACGCCGCACATATCAACGAGCCGACCCAGCAGTCGAACCCTCCCAGTACAGCAACGTCGAGCGAGCTGGACGCGCTCGTGCAACGGGTCTTGCAAGATGGCTTACCGAGCACGGCGTCGGAGTCCGCACTCGAGACCGGCCGCGACGAGCCTCATCGCGAGCGCCACGGCTCCATCCACGACCTGCCGTCGCTCTCGTCACGACTCATCGGTCGCTCCGGGGATCACTCCGCCATGCTCGGGAGGAATGTCGTCGGGTTGGACACTGTCGCTCCCGCTGGGGACAGCGTCGCCGCGCCGGCGACGCTGTTCGAACCCGGACCCGAACCCGAACTCGAACGAGTCTCGCTCGATGCCGAGCGTTCGGGGCGATTCGTTTTGCTCATGTCGCCGACGTTATGGCCCGCCAGCAACCTGGTTCATCGGGAAAGATTCCAGATTCCAGATTCCTGCGGATCGCGACTCACTCACGGGTGCCGGTCGGCGGGTGGTTCGCCACCGAGGCGCGCCAACCATCGCCACTCCTGGGGACGCATCCACCGCAACGAAACTTGCAGTGCGAGGATGCTCCCGACCGTGATGATCCCAACTCCGATGAGGCCACCAACCGGCGGCCAATCGAGCGCGTAGAAGTCGCGCGACAGGTCAAGGGCAATGATCGCGCCGAATGCTGCGATGAGCCCGACCAGCAGTACCGCGTCGTAGCGGTCGAGCGGAAGCATGACCCGGTAGAGAATCCAAAACGCGATCGAGACCAGTGCAAATGTCGACGCGGTACGTGCCTCAGCCAACGACGAGTCGAATGGCCCCGCCCGAACAAAGGCGTAGCTGGCAAGGGTGACCGCCGCGGCAACCAGCCCCGCCGGGACTGCGAATCGCAGCACCCGTCGCAGGTACCCGGGGCAGGTTGGCTGGTCTGCGGCGCGGAAGCTCAACGCGAATGCCGGAACACCGATCGTCAGCTCCGACACGAGGCTCATGTGTCGCGGCAGGAACGGAAACACTGCCCCTGAGATCCCGATCGTCAGGGCAAACACGGCCGCATACACAGTCTTGCTGACGAAGAGCGACGACACCCGCTCCATGTTCGCCACGACTCGACGTCCCTCGGCGACGACGTTCGGAAGACGGTCGAAGCGCCCATCGAGCAACACGAGCTGTGCGACCGACTTGGTGGCCGACGTGGCCGTATCCATGGCGATGCCAATGTCGGCACGCTTGAGCGCTGGGATGTCGTTGACACCGTCGCCAGTCATCGCCACGTTGTGCCCCGCCTGCTGGAGCGCACCAACGAGTTCCCGTTTCTGCTCCGGCAGGACGCGGCCGAAGACGGTGTTGTGTTCGATCAATTCGGGCAGGGTGGCGGGATCAACCAGCCGGAGATCGACGTGATCATCAGCACCACTGACTCCGAGTCAACCTGCCACGGCTGACACGGTGGCGGCGCTGTCGCCCGAGATGATCTTCACGGCAACATGCTGCTGG
>CAXMZV010000272.1:0-6013 GCA_964199985.1 Candidatus Ilumatobacter isfjordensis
TCTCCGTCGGGTCCACTGGCTCCATTGCATCGGTTGGATCCGCTGGCTCGATCGGTGGCATCGGTCAGGCCGGCGTCTTCGAACCCCGCCGCGCCGTTGCCGCGCTCGGCGTCCTGGTCACTGCAGTCGCCATCATGACGGCCGCGACTCGGCGCCGTCGTGTGACACGGGCCTGAATCTGCCCGCGTGCCAACATCAAGCCATGAGCGACAACCCGACGGACACCACCTCCGATTTGGTCGAGCCGAGGGATCTGTTTGACCTGACCGGGCGCGTTGCCGTCGTCACCGGCGGCTCGCGCGGACTCGGCCGAGAGATGGTGATGGCGTTCGCTCAGCGCGGTGCTGACGTGGTCATTGCCAGCCGCAAGCTCAATGCCTGCGAACAGCTCGCTACCGAGGTCGAGAGATCCACCGGTCGGCGGGCAGTTCCCGTGGCGTACCACGCCGGCAACTGGGACGACAGTCAACGTCTGGCAGACGCCGCCTACGACACGTTCGGCAAGGTCGACATCTTGGTGAACAACGCCGGGATGTCACCGCTGTACAAGTCCGTCGACTCGATCACCGAAGAGCTCTACGACAAGGTCCTCGATGTCAACCTCAAGGGCCCGTTCCGGCTCTCCGCCTTGGTCGGCACGCGTATGGTCGAGAGCGGCAACGGCGGCTCGATCATCTTCGTCTCGTCGATCGCCTCGCGCCGGCCGAGCCCCCAGGAACTCGTCTACGGGGCAGCGAAGGCTGGGCTCAACAACCTCACGTACGGGCTGTCGCGCACGCTCGGCCCGACCGTGCGCGTGAACTGCATCATCCCCGGCCCGTTCCTCACCGACATCTCCAAGGCCTGGGATCTCGATGCGTTCCAGGAGCGCGCCTCGGAAAGCTTCGCGCTCGAGCGGGGCGGACAACCCGGCGAGATCGTGGGCGCCGCGCTCTACCTCGCGAGCAATGCATCGAGCTACACCACAGGCGCACTCATCGATATCGACGGCGGACCCCGCTGACGCGACGGGGCCGAACTCGAACTGTTCGACTGACAAGATGATGTGATGGCCCACGGCACTCACGACTACGACATCGATCCGCGCAACAGCGAGATCGTCATCGGCATCAACGACGACCTCCTGCCGCGAGAGAAGGCCGTGGTGTCAGTGTTCGACAGCGGCTTCATGCTCGGCGACGGCGTGTGGGAAGGCATCCGGGTCCATGGCGGCAAGCTCGCCTTCCTCGACGAGCATCTCCGCCGGCTGTACGAGGGCGCGAAAGGCCTCGACATGGACATCGGCCGGACACCTGCCGAATTGACCGCGCTGATCCAGGCGACCCTCGATGCCAACGGCATGGGGCCCGACACAGACGGCGTCCACATCCGTTTGATGATCACCCGTGGGGTGAAGTCGACGCCCTACCAGGACCCGCGCTTCACGATCACGCCGCCGACCATCGTCGTCATCCCCGAGTACAAGGAGGCGCGCCCCGAGACCCTGACGCAGGGTGTGCGGCTTTACACAGTGTCGATCCGGCGCGGGCGACCCGACGTGCAGGACCCCAAGTGGAACTCACATTCGAAGCTCAACTGCATCTCGGCCTGTATCCAGGCTGCCAAAGCCGGAGCTGACGAAGCGCTCATGCTCGACCCGCAGGGGTTCGTCGCCACGTGTAATTCAACGCACTTCTTCATCGTGCGCCACCCGGACGGACCCGACGGCAAGGCTGAAGTCTGGACCTCAACCGGCGACTACTGCATGCCCGGTATCACTCGGCGCAATGTCCTGCGACTGTGCGAACAGCACGACCTGATCTGGCGAGAAAAGAACTTCAGCGTGACCGAGTGTTACGGCGCAACCGAGGCCTTCGTGACCGGCACGTTCGCCGGCATCGCACCGGTCACCGAGATCGATGGCCGTACGATCGGCTCCGGCGAACGCGGCCCGATCGTCGAGCAGTTGCAGTCCTGGTACGTCGAGATGCTCGACGCACTGCGATGACCCGCGCGGCGATAACACGGGTCGCGATGTGGTCGGGGCCCCGGAACCTGTCCACCGCGATGCTGCGCAGCTGGGAGAACCGTCCGGACACCGTGGTCATCGACGAGCCGCTCTACGCCGCCTACCTCGCCAGGACCCGACTCGACCATCCCGGTCTCGACGAGATCATCGCCGCTGGCCCCGCCAACTTCGACAGTGCGATTGCCGCGTGTCTCGCGCCCCTCCCAGACGGGATCACGGTCAGCTACCAGAAGCACATGGCGCACCACCTCCTCGCTGACACCGACCGCTCCTGGATCGGTGGCTTACGAAACGTCCTACTGCTTCGCGATCCGCGTCGCGTCTTGGCGAGTTACACGAAGGTCCGCGAATCCGTCACTCTCGACGACATTGGCATCCCCCAACAGGTCGAACTGGCCGGGCGCTGCGAGCTGGTGATCGACTCCGACGACTTCCTCACCGACCCGGCCGCATATCAGCACGAGATCTGCCGGCGCCTCGGCGTCCCGTTCGACGACGCAATGCTCGCGTGGCCCGCAGGCAAGCGTGACAGCGATGGCGTCTGGGCCCACCACTGGTATTCCGCCGTCGAGGCGTCCACCTCGTTCGGCCACCCACCGATCACCCCACCGCCAGCTCTGCCAGAACAGCTGGCCGCCATCGCCGACGAAGCCGTCGCGGCCTACAACGACCTCCGAGCAACACGTCTGACGCTCTGACGCTCTGCAGAAACTTCGGCGTGACCGTCGGACTTCTGGGTTCTGGAACGATGGACAGACTGTGAGTGCCCAAACCGACGCCGCGTCGTCCGAGCGATTGCTGGATTTGTACGACGACGCGCTCCCTCAGGTCTACGGCTACATCCACCGCCGCTGCAGGAACACCTCGGTGGCCGAAGACCTCACCACGGAAGTCTTCGTCGGCGCCGTGGACTCGATCAAGCGAGGAGTCGTCGACGACGTCACCATCGCCTGGCTCATCGGGATCGCTCGATTCAAGCTCGTCGACCACTGGCGACGCATCGGGCGGGAGGAACGCAAACTCGAAGCGGTTGCCGCCCTCAACAACTCGGTATCTGACCCATGGGACAGCGAGCTCGACGTCCTCCTGGCCCGCGAGGTCCTGAGCCAGCTCGGAGGCGCTGCTCGTCAGAGCCCGCCATGCCTTCCGCGCCCACTACGAAGGAGTGCAGCGACGACCGCTTTTCACCAACTCCGCGACGATGACCGGGCCGTTGCCCCCAGCTCACGATTTGCCCGTCAGCTCCGCGCTCGTATCGAAGCAGAACTCTCCCCCGCCATTGAGCTACCCGCTCGACTTCCCAACAGAATGGACACACCCACCGTGACAGACAACGACACCACCGCATCCGCGCACCAGGTGCTGACGCCCTACATCAGCGTGCACGACGGAGCCGCTGCACTCGACTGGTACGTCGCATCGCTCGGCGCTACCGAGACAGTCCGTTACGTCGGCGACGATGGCCGTCTCGGCCATGCTGAATTCGTCCTCAACGGCGCCAACATCATGCTGTCCGATGCCTACCCCGAGTTGGGTGTGGTCGCAGCGAACAGCTCCGATGGTTCGTCATGCGCACTCCACATCGAGGTACCGAATTGTGATGCCGCCCACGAGCTCGCCGTTGCCGGTGGCGCCGAATCACTGCAAGCACCGGCCGACCAGCCGCACGGCGCCCGCAGCGCAACGATCATGGATCCTTTCGGCCACCGCTGGATGCTCAGCCAACCGCTTCATGCGCTCACTCACGAGGAGATCAATGCCAACTACGACGACTTCGAGGTCGTCAGCCGCCCGATCCAACTGGGCTACTACACGATGCAGTCCAACGACATCGCGAAGTCAGCAGCGTTCTACTCCCAGCTGTTTGGTTGGAACGTCGACCCTGAATCCGGTCACGTCGACAACTGTGATCTGCCATTCGGGTTCCAGGACAAGTTCGACGAAGACGTCCGGCTCTGGATGACCACACCCGACCCAGAACCCGTGATCGCCCGCGCCATCGAACTCGGCGGTCGCGTCATCGAGGACAACGGGTACGCGTCAGGTCGCGCAGTCGCGATGGTCGACGATCAGGGAAACCGCTTTGATCTCCACGTTCCCGCCCCCGGCTACGAGTGAGTTTGCCCCATTTGGGTGGCGGCCGGGGAGTGGCTGGGGAGTGGCTGGGTGACGGCTGGCACACCGGCGCGGTCTACGGTCGGCGACATGGAAATGCACTTCGCCACCGTCTGGGAATCGATCGCTGACGTCATTCCCGATGCCCCCGCCATCACGACCGGTGACACAACGCGCACGTGGGCCGAATACGACGACCGTGGCGCACGAATGGCCCAGGCGCTCACCGCTGCCGGGCTCGGGCCTGACTCGAAGGTCGCGCTGTTCATGTACAACTCGAATGAGTACATGGAGACCCACTACGGCGTCTTCAAGATGCGTGGCGTCGCAATCAACGTCAACTACCGGTACCTCGACGAAGAGCTGTGGTACCTCCTCGACAACTCTGACTCCGAAGCGATCGTCTTCCACGCCTCGCTCGCGGACCGCGTCGCCCGGGTCCTCGATCGCCTGCCCAACCTCAAGTTGCTGATCGTCGTCGACGACCTGCTCGAGGGCGAGGAATGGGTCGACGTTCCCGGTGCCCAGGCGTACGACGACGTCATCGCCAACACCGGGCCGATGGAGCGGATCGAACGGCAGGAAGACGACAGCTACATGCTGTACACCGGCGGCACGACCGGCATGCCGAAGGGCGTGATGTACGCGGTCGGAGGTTCGACTGCGAGCCTCACCACGGGGGGCTACCCGCTGCTCGGCATGGAGGTGCCCGAGTCGGCCGACCAAATGGCTCCCATGGTCAAACAACTCACCGACGCTGGCGGGCAGTACACCTCGGTGCCCTGCGCCCCCGTGATGCACGGCACCGGCTGCTGGCTTGGGTGGTTCATCCCGATGCTCGGCGGCGCCCACATCGTCAACCTCACCGCGCGCAGTCTGAAGGCGCACGAGGTCCTCGCGACCGTTGAACGCCACAGCGTTAATGGCCTCACCATCGTTGGCGACAGTTTTGCCAAGCCCCTGATCAAGGCACTCGACGAAGGCAAGCCAGATGGCTCGGCGTACGACATGTCATCGATCAAGATGATGAACTCGTCGGGGGTGATGTGGACCACCGAGGTCAAGGATGACCTCATCGATCGCATCGAGCACGTCGTGCTGATCGATGCAATGGGCTCCACCGAAGGCTCGATGGGCACGCAGATCACCGCCAAGGGCATGCCGACCGAGACGGCCAAGTTCACGAAAGCCCCGCTCGCCAAAGTCTTCAACGAGCACGATGAAGAGATCGTGCCCGGTTCGGGTGAGGTCGGCATGGTTGCTGCTGGCGGCAACGTGCCGCTCGGCTACTTCAAGGATCCCGACAAGTCGGCTCGCACGTTCCGCGTGATCAACGGTGAGCGCTACTCGTTCCCCGGCGACTTCGCCACGGTCGAGGCCGACGGCACGCTCGTCCTGCTCGGTCGCGGCAGCCAGGTGATCAACACGGGCGGCGAGAAGGTCTTCCCCGAAGAGGTCGAGGAAGCAGTGAAGCGGGTCGAAGGCGTCCTCGACTGCCTCGTCGTCGGTATCCCCGACGAGAAGTTCGGCAATGCCGTCACAGCCGTTGCGTCGCTCAGCCCCGGCGCATCGGTTGACGCCGCGACGATCATCGCATCGGTCAAGGGTGACCTCGCTGGGTTCAAGGCCCCCAAAACCGTTGTGTTTGTCGATCAGATCCCGCGTGCCCCCAACGGGAAAGCCAACTACAAGGCCGCCAAGGCCATCGCCGAGGCGTGACGCTGCTGGTCAGAGCAGCTTGTCGGCGAAGAAATCGAGAACGCGCTGGGCGCTGACCTCGTCGCGCTGTTCCGTCAGCGTCGAGTGGTCAGACTTCTTCGAGCTCGGCAGTTCGATCGCGATGAACGCATCGCCGAGCTTGTCGCGCAGCGTCGAGAATCGGTCGCCAAC
>CAXMZV010000273.1:0-6009 GCA_964199985.1 Candidatus Ilumatobacter isfjordensis
CCCAGCTTGCTGCCTGATCAGATCAAGACACCGGGTCCCGGTGTTCAGATCGGTTTCCTTGTCCCGTAGGCCTCATCCCGTTCCTCAATGAGACACGGTCGGACTGGGCGGGCAGTCGGTCGCTGACGCGCGTCGCCCACGCGAGGTGGGGGCGCACGTCTGCGGGCACTCGCCGTCTCCATCGCCGGAGGGAACGGTTCGCCGATGTGTCTTCGAGCCAGTTGACAACGCCCTGGTTTGCGCTCGCAGTCGATAGAGCACGCGACCTCTCGAGGCGCGCACTGGTGACCACGCGCTCAAGTGCGCCCTCATCTCATCGAACAACATGACGTGTGAAAGCCATGCGGCCATCAAAACGTCATCGAGGGCTTTCGCTCTCGGTGCCTGACCGAGAACCCCCTGTCGCGACGCACCAACCGTAGGCTGGACCTCGCCTCCGCGCGGGCTCAAGCGGTGCTGCATGTCTACGTGCGCTTCCGTCGGAGACGCCGCAAGATTCCCACCCCCAAGACGGGGGCTGTGACAAATGCGGTGAGTGCGAGTACACCGGCGACGGGCTCGTCCTCAAGAATCTGGCTCATGCTCGCCTCGTAGCCGCTATCGATCCCTGAGTAGATGACGACGTTGACGGCAACTATCGCTCCGACGATTCCGCCCGCCAGGGTCCCGAGAACGAGATCGATCGCCCATCCGGCCCAACCGGTTCGTTCCTCGTTCGACTCGCGATTGTTCTGCATGGCAGCATGATTTCTTGGTTTGGCCCTCACGCGCAGGGCACTTGGTCCTCCGTCGACCTCGCACGCCCGTCACCGTGGCGGCCAGTTCTGTTGCGGAGCTGACGAACGAAATGTGGGAGCGCTCGGCGAGCGTCGTATGGTCGCTCGGACTTGTGACGGCGAGTACGGGTGTCGGCCCTCGGAATCGAGGTCCGGGTTGAGCGCCCCCGCCGCGCCGCGAACACGAAGTGGACAAAGCGATAAATCGAACGAGAATGGCACTCGTGATCAAAGTATTCCTGCTCGATGACCATGAACTTGTGCGTGCTGGGGTGGCTGCCGGACTTGAGGCCGAGCCCGATATCTCGGTCGTTGGCGAAGCGGGCGATGCCGCTCATGCAGTTGATGCGATTCGACGGTGCCAGCCCGACGTGGCGTTGTTGGATGTGCGCCTCGGTGATGGCAGCGGGATCGATGTCTGTCGTGAGATCACCATGGAGTTTCCCGAGGTCAAGTCGTTGATCCTCACCTCGTTCGACAGCGACCGAGCGGTCGTCGACGCTGGCCTCGCCGGGGCCGCCGGCTTCGTACTCAAACAGATTCGAAGCACCGAGTTGTTCGATGCGATCCGCCATGTCGCTGCCGGCCGCCAGCTCCTCGACCCGGCAGAGGTGCGAATGGCGATGCGCAGGCTGCGGAGCAGCGAAGAAGGTCGCTTGCTCGACTTGACCCCTCAAGAGCATCGCATCTTCAACTACATCGGCGAAGGACGCACCAACCGCCAAATCGCCCAAGAGATGTACCTTGCCGAGAAGACGGTCAAGAACTACGTGTCCAATCTGCTCGCCAAGTTGAGCATGTCGCGGCGCACAGAGGCGGCCGCCTTGTCGGCACGGCTCGAAGAGCGCAAGCGGCACGACGACTGACGGGCTTCCGCGCAGCTGTATCGATCAAGTCATCGACTGCCTCCCCGTGGGCTCCCTCTGACCCTGATTGGAACTCCGATCTCGACGCGATCTCGATGTGACGGCGAGCGGAGATTCGCCTCGACGACGGATACTGGATCAACGATTGGGATGCGGGCGCCCGGACACGACTCATTCGAAGTCGGGGCGGGTCTCGTTCGTAGCCTGTTGGATCGCGGTGATGAGGTCGTTGCCGAAGAGGTTCTTGAGGACGACGGCGTCGGCTCCGGCGCTGCGAGCAACGGTGGGGTCGATGTCGGCTGTGGTGTGGATGACGCATCGTGTTGTTGCGCTGAGCTTCGGGATCCGTCGGCAGAGGTCGAGGCCGCTGCCGTCGGGGAGTTGCACGTCGAGTACGGCGACGTCTGGTTGAAGTTCGGCCAGTTGTTCTGTGGCGGAGGTGATACTGCCCGCGTTGCCGACCACGATGATGCCCGGAGTGGCTCTGAGCCGTTCAGCGATCCCCTCGCGGACCAGAGGATGATCATCGATGATCATCACGGTGATCGGTCGACTCGCATCTGGAGCGCTCACGCGACCGGTCTCCACATCCATAGTGGACACTGTTGGCTCGCTACCATGTTCCGGCGAGAGGCTTTGGTCCACAATCGCGACGTTCCGTTGAGGGTTTTCTGGCGCAGGCTGGCAGGATGGCCGTGCTGATGGGCAGGGCGGCCGAACGATGGTGAGGTTGAGATGGACGAACCCAGTCTGAATGTCGCCGACCCGTCCGCGGCGCTCAAGAACTTTGATGTCGAGGTCGCAGTGCTGGATCGCGACGGCGTCATTGTCGAGGTCAACGACAGCTGGCAACAGTTCGCATCAGTGAACGATGGTGACCCCGTTGCGTGCGGGGTAGGGGCGTCGTATCTCGCGGTGTGTGAGGCGTCCGACGACGATGACGGAGCCCGAGATGTTGGGCGGGCGATTCGGGCAGTGTTGCGTGGCGATCTCGGCGTAGCAACGGTCGCGGAGATCCCGTGTCACTCACCCGACGAGGACCGCTGGTTCGACGTGGTCATTTCGTCACGGACCAACGACTCGGGTGCCACGACCGGCGCGACTGTGATGTTGACAGCGGTCACCGCACGTAAACAACAACAGCTCAAGGCGGAGCAGTTTCGCAATGTGCGTGAGCTTCGATTTCGTGACGCCTTGACTGCACTCTTCGCAACCACTCGTCAGGCCACGTCGCTTGGCGAGGTCTATCTCGCTGTCGCTGAAGGCGCACGCGCGGTTGCTGACGCCGACTGGGCCGTTGTCAATCTTGTCGAGGATCACGGTGAGAGCGCGGTGACCGTCGCGGCGTCTGGGGTCAATGCCGAGTCGCTGACCGGGTATCGGATGCCGATCAAATCGAGCATGTCAGGAACGATCATCAGGACCGGGCAACCTCGGCTGATCGAGGATGCAACAGCCGACGAGGCGGTCTGGCAACCTGATGTTCCTGTCGGGCGTATTGGTTCCGTGGTCGCAGCACCGTTGTCGACAGATCGGCAAGCGTTTGGGCTCATCGGCGCAAACACAATCTCTGACGGACGCTCCTTCACCGGCATCGACCTGCAATTCCTCGTCCAATACTCCACCTTCGCGGCATTGAGTATCGAAACCGCACAACGCCTGCTCGCCACGACCAGCGACAGCGGAAGCCGGGCGCTGCCGCCGCCGCTGCCGGTCGTTTCGGTTGAGAGCTTGCGACCGTTGACTGATCTTGATGAGGTCGAAGCGTGGGCGATGGTCGAGTCGTCGCCCGACGGCATGATTCTCGCTGACGAACAGGGCACCATATTGTTGGTCAACGCGCAGATCGAAGAACTGTTCGGTTATGACCGTGGCGATCTGCTCGGCAAGACCGTCGAGGAACTCCTCCCGGATCGGCAACGCCAGGTACACACCGCGCACCGAACCCGGTATCGAGCCCAACCAAGAGCCCGGGCAATGGGCAGCGGATTGGATCTGCTTGCTCGCCGCCAGGACGGCACAGAGTTTCCCGTGGAAGTATCACTGTCCCCAATCGACACTGGAACCGGCGTCCGCGTTGTGGCAACAGTCCGCGACGTCAGTAGCCGGCTGGCTGCCGAGGCGTTCAATCATGCGGTCCAACACTCGATCCACGTCGCTCGCGACGGTGTCTTCATGTTCACCCCCGACACACTGGAGTTCAGCTACGTCAACGATGGCGCGGTGACCCAACTCGGCTACAGCCGCGACGAATTGTTGTCGATGTCCCCGCTGCACATCAAACCCACCTTCACCGACACCCAGTTTCGTGACCTACTGGCACCCATGCTCGACGGAACAGAGACCACCCGGGTGTTCACCACGATCCATCGGCGCAAAGACGGACGCGACTTTCCTGTCGAGATCAGCTTGGAGTACCCGCCGGCGGTGGGCCCCGGCCAGCCTCGGATGTTCGTTGCGTTCGTACGAAACATCACCGAACGGGCACAAGCCGAAGCAGCGATTCGGGCAAGCGAGGCCGCGTTCCGGTTCGCGTTCGACGAAGCCCCCGTTGGGATGGCGACCGCCTCGATCTCATCATCAAAGGACCGAACGATTTCCGCAGCCAATCAGGCGTTTGCCGACTTCCTGGGCTACACCCGCGACGAGTTACTCACCAAGACGTTCGCCTCGCTCACCCACCCCGACCATCGCCACGCTGACGAAGATGCTGCGACCGAACTCGCCGCCGGGACAAGGACCACCTACTCGACCCAGAAGCGATATCTACACTCCGACGGCCACAACGTCTGGGCATCGCTGCACTCACGGATCCTCACCGACGCTGAGGGAGAACCGGCCACTGTGCTGGCCCACATTGTCGACATCAGCGACCAGAAGATCGCCGAAGCCGAACGAACCCACCACGAGAGCTTCCTCGCTGGCCTCGCCGAAGTCAGGTCCTCGGTACTGACCGGTTGCCCGCTCGAGGAGACACTCGGAATCGTCTGCGCAAGCGTCGTCAAGCTCGTCGATGCCGACATGGCAATCATCTCCGCACCGGACCACACCGATGACGTGATGCGCCACCTCGCGTTTGACAGCACCGCAACCCGGCAACTGGTCCCCGACACGTTCCCAATCGACCAACCATTACGCAGCGCACTTGATGGCGAAGCGTTCTTGTCGTCTCGACTCGCCGACGACACTCGGGTCAGCGAACAGAACCGCCTCGCAAGCGGGACACTTGACAACGTCGCCTCCGTCATGGTCGTCCCGATCGCCACTGACACTGGTATCGACAAACTGCTCTTCGTCAGCAACCGTGGAGCAGGCCACTTCAACGAGACCAGTCTCGAGACGGCCCAAAGCTTCGCCTCCGAAGCAGCTACCGCCGTCACCCTGAACGAGGCCCGCCAGACCGAGACCAAACTCCGCGTCTTCGAAGACCGCGAACGCCTTGCGCGCGATCTCCACGACCGAGTCATCCAAGGCCTTTTCGCGGCCGGGATGGGCCTGCAGTCGATTCAAACACTCGCTGAACCGACTGTCGCCAAGCGGATCGGCCGCGCCGTGGAACAAATGGACCAAGCCATCGGCGAGCTTCGCTCAGCGATCTTTGGTCTCAACACAGTTGCATCATCATCGGCCGCCGACGAACTTGCCGCCATCTTCACCACCGCCGAACAACACCTGGGATTCAAGCCAACCGTCACCTACCACGGCGACCCCGACGACCTCCCAGGGGTTGTCCTCGAACAACTCTGTCCAACACTGATCGAGGCGCTCGCCAACATCTCCCACCACGCGAACGCCACCGCCGCCGACATCGAACTCACGTCCACTCGCACCAGCGTCGAACTCACCGTCAGCGACAACGGCGACGGCATCGACCCGAACGCCGCACACGGTCACGGACTCGACAACATCAAATCCCGCGCCCAACGCCTCAACGGCACCACAACCCTCAGCCCAGCCCACAACGGCGGCACCACACTCACCTGGACCGCTACAACGGCTTGACCACGCGGCACGCGCTCACCGTTCAGTTCGCCACCCGACGACCGACGAATTGAACGACCGCTCCGTCACCGTTGTGGCCTGAACCCTCGATGACCGGTCGGACGACCTCGACGCCGTGCTCCTCGACGAGCCCGACGAGTTCGCCACGCAGACCTTCAAGGGTCATTGTCAGCTCCGGAACGGGCGGACCACCAGTGCCCCGGCCGATCTGAGCAGGGGTGTAGGCCTCGAGCACGAACACTCCCCCGGGCTTGAGCGCTCGCACCACCCGCTCGTGGAGATCCAGCCTCAGCTTCGGGGGCATGTGGGCGAAGATCGACACGATGGCATCCCACCGGCCGTCGCCCAGGTCAACCGTCGCGAGG
>CAXMZV010000274.1:0-6009 GCA_964199985.1 Candidatus Ilumatobacter isfjordensis
TCCCACAATCGCTCTTGGCTGACCCGCGTATAGATCTGGGTCGTCGAGATCGAGGCATGCCCCAGCATTTCTTGGACCACGCGGAGGTCCGCGCCGTGGTCGAGGAGGTGTGTTGCGCAGCTGTGCCGAAGTACGTGCGGCGAGAGCGGTTCCGAGATGCCGGCACGATCGCCATACTTCTTCACGATCAGCCAGGCAGCCTGACGTGTGAGACGCCCGCCGCGCGTGTTCAGAAACACCGCCTCGGCATCGCCACGCTTCTGCCACCGGTCAGGCACGAGGCGCTCGCGACCTCCCCTGCCGAACCATTCGTCGATGGCCGTCTTCGCGGCGCCACCGAAGGGGACCAGCCGCTCCTTTGCACCCTTGCCATACAGCATGACGAGCTTGTCGTCGACGTTGATGTCGCCGACCGAGAGGCCGACCGCCTCGGAGATCCGAGCACCCGTGGCGTACAACAGCTCGAGGAGCGCTCGGTCGCGGTAGTGCAACGGCTCGTAACCGACAACCGCGTCGAGCAGGCTGTTCACCTGATCCTCGCTCAGCGGTTTGGGAATGCCGGATGGGACGCGGACGCCCTCCAACTCAGCTGCCGGGTCGTCCGGGCGTTCGCCTTCGATCGACAGATAGCGATGCAGCATCCGAATGGCGGCGAGTTGGCGTGCAATCGACGATGTCGCAGCATCGGATGCACGACGCTCGCCGACGAACTCGACCAATTCGCTATGAGTGACCGACAGAAGGGTTCGGTCGCGTTGACCGAGCCAGGCGGAGTACGCGGTGAGGTCACGCCGGTACGCAGCAAGTGTGTTCGCAGAGCGGCCCTTTTCGGCCACCATCCACGACAGGAACTCCTCGATGACGAGCGGTAGTTCGGCGCGAGCCATCAACCGGCGTGGGCGCTCCGTAGGCGTCGATCGGTGAGCAGCAGTGCCGTGACGGTCTTCGCATCACGGATCTCGCCTCGATCGATCATGGCGAGCGCTTCGGAAAGCGGGAGGTGCAGGACTTCCATGTGCTCTTCCTCCGGGCCCTGGCGGTCGGTGGCCGTGGGCGTGCAGTTGGTTGCGAGGTAGAGCGATGTGACCGAGTCGGTCATGCCCGGTGACGGGTAAATCTCGCCCAGCAGGTCGAGTTCACCGGCAGCGAGACCAGCCTCTTCGACCAATTCGCGACGGGCAACTTCGGCGGTCGGTTCGCCCTCGATGTCACGCATCCCGGCCGGGATCTCGATCACGATCTCCTCATAGGGAGGGCGGTACTGGGTGACGAGCACCACTGAGGCGTTGCCTTCGGCATCGAACACGAGCGGCAGGACGCCGACCGCACCCGGCGATCGAACAATGTCGCGGTGAAACGTGGATCCGTCCGGCGCGGCGTACTCGGCAGTGGCCACGTGCCACACGTAGCCCTTGTGCACCTTCGACTCGTTGAGTCGACGAAATCCAGGAAGTGGCGTCACGAACGCAGCGACGGCTCGGACGGCGCCGGTGCATCGGCCCCGGGCTCGCCGGCGCCGTCTGTTGCAGCGCGCCGCTTGAGCGCGGCGGCGATGAGTTCGCGGAACAATGGGTGCGGGCGATCGGGGCGGCTCTTGAACTCGGGGTGTGCCTGCGTGGCAACCCAGAAGGGGTGCCCGGGTAGTTCGATGAACTCGACGAGGCGGTTGTCGGGTGATGTGCCTGAACACCAGAGGCCGTGCTCTTCGAGTTGCCCGCGGTACTGGTCGTTGAACTCGTAACGGTGGCGGTGCCGTTCGCTCACGACCGGCTCGCCGTAGGCCTCGGCGACTTGGGACCCGCTGGCGAGTACGGCGTAGTACGCGCCGAGGCGCATCGTGCCACCCTTGTCCTCGATCCCACGCTGGTCGAGCATGAGGTCGATGACCGGGTGCTGCGTGGTGGGGTCGAATTCGGTCGAGTTGGCATCCGTGAGGCCGACGACGTTGCGGGCGTAGTCGATGGTCATGGCCTGCAACCCGAGGCAGATGCCGAGGCACGGCACGAGTTCTTCACGCGCGTAGCGGGCAGCGGCGATCTTGCCTTCGACGCCGCGGGTGCCGAAGCCGCCGGGAATCACGATGCCGTCGAGATGGCTCAGCTGGCCGGCAGCGAGGAGGCCTTCGACGTTCTCGGACTGGATCCATTCGATCTCGACATCGGCACCGTGGTGGAAGCCGGCGTGCTTCAAACTCTCAACGACGGACAGGTAGGCGTCAGGCAGCTGGATGTACTTGCCGATGAGGCCGACGCGCACCGGGGTCGTGGCGGCTTCGACCTTCGCGACAAACTGCTGCCAGTACGTGAGGTCGATCTCGCCATCGAGTCGGAGCACGTCGCAGACGAAATCGTCGAGGCCCTCGTCGTGCAGGATCAACGGCAGCTCGTAGATGTTGTTGGCATCCGCAGCGTTGACCACGGCGCGCTCTTCGACGTCGCACATCGCCGAGACCTTGCGCTTGAGGTCGTCGGACAGTGGTTCGTCGCTGCGACACACGATGACATCGGGTTGGATGCCTCGGCTGCGCAGTTCAGTGACGGAGTGCTGTGTCGGCTTGGTCTTCTGCTCGCCGGCAGGGCCGATGAACGGGACGAGTGTGACGTGGATGTAGCACACGTTGTCGCGGCCCACCATGTTGCGGAACTGGCGAATCGCTTCGAGGAACGGGAGGATCTCGATGTCACCGACTGTGCCGCCGACTTCGGTGATGACAATGTCGACGTCGTTGCGTGCGACACGTTCAATGCGCCGTTTGATCTCGTCGGTGATGTGCGGGATGACCTGCACGGTCTTGCCGAGGTAGTCGCCGCGGCGCTCGGCGGCCAACACGGACTGATAGATCGACCCGGTCGTGGCATTGGAGTTACGCGAGAGACTCTCGTCGATGAAGCGTTCGTAGTGGCCAAGGTCGAGGTCGGTCTCGCCACCGTCGTCGGTAACAAACACTTCGCCGTGCTCGAAGGGGTTCATCGTCCCCGGGTCGATGTTGATGTACGGGTCGAGCTTCTGCATCGTGACGCGGTAGCCACGGTGCTTGAGAAGACGTCCGAGCGAGGAGGCAGTGAGGCCCTTGCCGAGGGAGCTGGCAACGCCTCCCGTCACGAAAATGTGCTTGGGCATTTCAGACCTCCGTCAGACAACAACACGACGGGACCTCACCCTACCGCTTTGCCGCGTAAATTTCATGCGGGTAGTTCCGCAAGGAGCTCGCGTGCATGCTCACGAGCTGATTCAGTCGACGAACCAGACAGCATCCGGGCGATTTCGTCGACGCGTTCATCAGATGGGAGACGCCGGGCGGTCGCAAAAGTCGCGCCTTTCTTGACCTTCTTCGACACCGACACTTGCGCGTCCGCCATGGCAGCCACCTGGGCCAGGTGAGTCACGACCAGCACCTGATGATGGCGGCCGAGCACAGCCAGCGCATCGCCGACGGCCTGAGCCGCCTCGCCGCCGATTCCTGCGTCGACCTCGTCGAACACCAGCGTGTCATGGCCGCGAGCGCCGGACGCGGCTGACAGGACGAGTCGCAACGCAAGCATCGCTCGTGCGAGCTCGCCACCCGACGCGACACGTGTCAGCGGCAACATCGGCGAGCCCGGATTGGCAGCGAGCAGGAACTGCACGCGGTCGCCCGGGTGGTCGTCGCCGTGTTCGCCGACCTCGACAGCGACCGCCGCATTCGGCATGGCCAGGGTTCGGAGCCGCTTCTGCACCGCCGCAGCCAGTTTTGGCGCAGCTGCCCTGCGAGCACATCCGACCGCTTCGGCAGCGGTGCGTTCCTCAGCAAGGACCGACTGGCGTTCCGCATCCAGCACTGCTGCCCTTTCGTCGAAGCTCTCCAGTTCACGGAGCCGATCTTCGGCTTCGGCGTGGAAGGACATCACCGCCGACAGATCGTCGCCGTACTTGCGTTGGAGGTCTTTCAACGCCTGACGTCGCTCGCGAAGTTCGGCGAGCCGATCAGGCGATTCATCGATGCCATCGGCGATATCGCGCACTTCGGCAACCAGGTCATCGACCTCAGCGAGCAACTCGTGGAGCCGCGCCGCCTGCGTAGCGAACGGCTGTCGACCATCGACGGCGGCGAGTGCCCGACCGAGAACATCGCGCGCACCGTCATCGTCAGCGAGGACGGCATGCGCACTGGCTCCGGCATCGCGGTGCGCGGCGGCGTCCGCCAGCACTGATTCTTCGGTGTCGAGTAGCGCATCCTCGCCAGCGTTGACGACGTTCGCTGCATCGAGTTCGGCGACTTGGTAGCGCAGCAGATCGATCTCTCGGGCGCGAACCCGCTCATCGCCGCCCAACGTGGCCAACGCCGCATCGATCTCGGCCAACCTGCCCCGTGCCGAGCGAAGCGGTCCGAGGTCGACGTTGCCGTACTCGTCCAGTGCTGCACGCTGGGTGGAGACCGAGAGCAGATTCTGGTGGGCATGCTGCCCGTGCAGATCGACCGCATCGGCAGCAGATTCGGCGAGCAGCGTCACCGTTGCCAGGCGACCGTTGATGTACGCCCGCGAGCGGCCCTCCACCGGAATCACCCGACTGAGAATGGTCTCGGTGCCATCGGCGGCGACAAAACGACCGTCGACTCGTGCTTCAGTCGTTCCGTGCCGGACCATTGCAGTGTCGGCGCGGCCGCCGACCAGCAGTTCGATGGCGTCGACGAGCATCGTCTTGCCAGCACCGGTTTCACCCGTGAGCGCGGTGAGCCCCGACCCGAGCATCAACTCGAGTCGCTCGATCACGCCCAGGTTCTCGATCTGGAGTTCGGTCAACACGTCTTCAAGTATTGCAACCCGCAGTCACAGAGTTGCGCATTCGATCGAACAATTGTTCGTCAGCGGTCGTTGAGCCCGAATTTTGCCTTGAGAATCTGGTGATAGCGGTACGTGCCGAATCGCACGAAGTTGGCAGTGGGAGGCGACGGAACACAGCGGACCACGTCGCCGTCGTCGAGTGTGGCGATCGGTTGGCCGTCGATGGCGACTTCAGCACGACGGTGTCCGGACACCTCGATCTCGACGACTTCGCTCGGGTCGAGCACCAGGGATCGGTCGAAGAGCGTGTGCGGTGACACCGGCGTGAGCAGCACTGCCCGATGACGGGGCGACACCACTGGCCCGCGAGCTGACAGCGAGTAGGCCGTGGATCCTGTCGGTGTCGCGACGATGAGTCCATCGGCTGCATAGTGCGTGAATGGTTCGCCATCGATCCGAGCGAGCAGGCGGACGGTGTGACCAGATTGACTCTTCTCGACCACCGCCTCGTTCAACGCACGGCCGGCGTGGGCTCCGTTGACGGAGACATCGAGCATCATCCGATCATCGATGTGCCACTCCCCCGATTCAGGCCCGGCGAAGAACGAGGCCAGCGATGGTTCGAGGGTGTCGGGCTCGATTTCGGTCAGATACCCCAGCGAGCCGAGATTGACGCCGAGCACTGGAACCGATGCGCCGTCGAGCAGTCGGACGGAGCGAAGCATCGTGCCATCGCCGCCCAGACTCAGCACGATGTCGGCTTCGGCGATGGAGCGGTCGTCAGCGTGGTCGGCGACGTCGAGCGCCTCGGCGTCCTGATGCGGCATCCAGAAGTCTTGCTGGTTCTCCGCACACCACGCTGCAGCACGGAGTGCGTGAGCGCGAGCCGTGTCACGCTCATGGTGCGCCACCAGGGCGACCCCGCTCATTGCTCCGCCTCATTGGATTGCTGCGCTGGCGCCGTTGCGTGTACCAGGAACTCGACGTTGCCGTCGGCCCCGGTGATCGGCGACGTGGTCCAGTCGTGCACGATGCACCCGCTGTTGACAAAGGCGTCCGCGACCTCGACTTGCACGCGCTCGTGGATCGCCGGGTCGGTGATGATGCCGCGACCTTTGCCCACTTCCGAGCGACCGGCCTCAAACTGGGGTTTGACGAGCAACACCATCGGAGCTTCAGGTTGGCACACCGACACCAGAGCAGGAATGACCAGCTTCAACGAAATGAACGAGAGATCACCAACGAC
>CAXMZV010000275.1:0-5996 GCA_964199985.1 Candidatus Ilumatobacter isfjordensis
AACATATACACGTCTTCGGGTGACGGTCGCCGTTCGAGTTCGAAGTTCGACAGCCTCCACAGTTCGAGCCGTTCGGCGAGCATCGGATGCAGATCGCGGTACAACAAGTTCTCCACGAACGAACCGTCGTCCTGCCCGTCGAGCGTCACGTGATGCGATCGAGATCGCGCCTCAGGTGATCCTGTCGAGCTGCTGACCGTCACGTCGAGCCGGCTGATCGACCGTCCGAATTGGCATCGCTCGGCCAACTCGGTCACGGCGCTCGCGGTCGAGGCAATGTCGACGGTCTCGCCCGCCCTCCACGAGGTGACATCGACGATCACGTCCTGCTCGGGTACCAACGAGCCGGCATGCTGCGCGACGGTTTCGGACCAATTCGGCAGGTCAGCGAGCGGGAGGTAGCCGACCACGAGCTGTGCGTCGGCGTCGCCGCTGCGGATCGCGGTGGTCGCGAAGAGGTGGCCGTCAACGTCGTGGAACGAGATCTTCCCGACATCGCTGATGCGGTAGAAGCGTCGGATGTGGACCTCGAGCACCACACGCCGCATGGCGACCGACCGCATCGTGTCGTCCGCTCCCCACGAGTCGAGCACAAGTGAGCGCAGCGGCACCGGGCACCACACCAGACGGGCGATGCGCTCCGCCCGATCGTTGACATCCGGATCGGTCGCCAGGTGGGTGATGTGACTCGTCATCTCCTCGATGAGTTCGGCCGCAACCGCTTCCATCGGAGGTTCGTCGAAGTAGTGGAACCGCAGGTCGTGTGCGAGGTCGGCGATGGGTTGCTGACGGCCTTGTGTCGCAACTGCGAGACGATCGAGCCGAGCTCGCATGGACACATCCGCGAGCCCGGCCAACGCAGTTCGGTGGGCGAGGCGTCGCTCGAGCACGGCGATCACCACCTGGCTGAGTTGGCCGATCCTGGCAAAAGACCGGAACAGCCACATCAGGGCGGACTCCAATTCCGAGGTGCGGTCCAGGCCAGCGACCCCGTACCGAGCCAGGGCGCGCTCAAGCCGCTCGCAGTAGCTCGGCGAGAGCCCGGCCAGTTCGGGATCGAGCCATTGCAGGAACGACAGCAGGAACTCCTGGGTGTGTTCGGTCGGCGTCGACGCTTCGAGTTCGGATTCGGTCTGGGGCCGGTACAACGAACCCAGTTCGGCATAGATGTCGAGCAGACCGTCTTCACACTCGAGCAGTGCTGGATCATCCGGTGCTGCGATCTCGGCAAGCCGGCGCTGCTTCGTGAGGAGTTTGCGGAGTGCTGCTTGCGACAGGTCGTAGCCGAGCAGGTAGTCGCCGAGCGGCTCGTAGACGCGGTCGCAGGGCTTGCGGGTCGGGTCGATCCGCATCTCGAGCCCAGACAGAGACACGCGACGTGACTGCTCCTCACCGTTGCCAGAACGAACGTCGAGCGGGCGGAGCCGAATCAACGGTGCGCCTCGCTCGACCTGCGCATTGGGCATGATCGAAACGGACACCACCTCGCCCGCGACTGGCGCCGTCACGGTCGTCTCCATCTTCATCGACTCCAGCACTGCGACGGGGTCGCCAGCGGCGACGGTGTCGCCGGGTTGGACCAAGGCACTCACGACCAAGGCTGGCCAGCCAGCACGCAGGGCGATCCCATCCTGGCGTTCGATCATGTGCGTTGCGGCACCGAGTTCAACTCGGAAGCCACTCGCCGCTGGAACGATGATGAGGCGATGGCGGCGGCCGCCGCACGTGATTCGGCGCTCGAAGCGGTCGAGTTCGTCGACGGTGATGTCGGCGACGTCGGTGCCGCTGCGGATGGAGTATCGGCGCGGACCGACCCGGTCGACATCGAATCGGTAGTTCGTTCCGCCGTATCGGAGTTCGATGCCCCCGCCGACCTGGACCGGCTGATGTGGACGACCGCGCTCCGCCGACGCGTAGAAAGCGCGCTGGGCATGGCTCCGGTCGTCTTCGTAGGCCTCGGCCGCAGCCGAGAGCAGCGCGATCGGGCTCGGTATCGGTCGCGACCGATCAGCGAGCATCTGCTCGAGCCAGGTGTGGTCGGCGTCGCCGCGGACGTGGGCGTCGTGGTCGAGCACGCGGAGCAGCAGCGTGCGGTTCGTCGCTCCCCCGTCGATCACCACGGCACTGCGCTCGAGGGCGCGGCGGAGCCGCTGCAGCGCTACGGCACGGTCTGGCCCCCAGGCGGTGAACACCGCAATGAGCGGGTCATCAGCCTCGACGGCGTCTCCGACCCGGCGGGTCGCGTCGATACGCACGCCGGTCCCGGTCGGAAACGACAGCAACATGAGCCGGCCCGGCGTGACGACAAATCCGTGGTCGGGGTCCTCGGCGAGCAGCCGCGCTTCGACAGCCACACCGTCACCGGTGGGTGGTTCAGCGCGAAGTGCCTCACCGCGCTGGATGCGGAGGCGCCAACCGATGATGCTGGCACCGGTGCGCTCCTCGGTCGTCGCATGTTCGGGAGCCGCGACGCAGTCGACATCGACCAGTGCGAAGTCGATGCCGTCGGACACGTACACGATCGTGACTGCACCGAGGTAGCCAATGCTGGTGACCAGCTCGACAGCTTCAGACTGGAGCCGCTGGCAGAGATGGGCGCCGAGGGGAGTACACGGTGCCTCGGCGATCAGCGGCCCGCCGAGACGGCGCACGCTCACGTCGCGCGTGTCCAGACTCCACACGTTGCCGTGCGCGTCGGCGAGGACGTCGACCTCAATGTGGCGCGTCGGGGCGTCGGTGGCGAGCGGGACGGCGCCACCGGGCAGTCCACGACGGACCTCGGGGTCAGCCAGCCGCCGGACCGTCGCCGAGTCGGGCCCGACGACCCCGATGCCGGCGACTTCACATCCCTGGATCAGGTCAGCTCGCTCTCCGGGCACCCATGCTCCCAGCCACAGGGTGTCGACGTGTGCCTGCAGGAGGGCGGTCACAATCTCGTCGTTCGACGCCGCCGCCGCGTAACTGCGAACTTCGTCGGCTTCGCGTCCATCCCACCGTGTCGGGTCAGCAGAGTCGCGACGGAACAGCACGGTGGTGATCGGTGCCGCGTCGTCGCTCCCGTTCAGGTCACCGACGGCGTTCAGCACCCGAACGGCCGACTCGCCACGGTCGAGTACGCCGAGACGTTGGATGGCTGCGGTGTCGTTCACGTTCCCACTCACCGGATGCTCAGGCCCGATACGTCGCGTGGAGGGCGGCGGCGACGTCGTCGGGAATCGGAGCGGGGAGTGGGACGGTGCGGTATCCGTCGAGTCGAACGATCACCGTGCCCTCGGCGTCGGCCACAGCACAATCGAACACCCCCGGATCAGTCTCGCGAGCTTGGGCGTGCAGCGCTCCGACAGCCGCGGTCGGATCACTGACAACCCGAACCCTGCCCAGCTGCATCGGGAGGGCCAGCCGATCGTCCCGCCCGGCTTGCCAGAGTCCGGCCGTCTGGAAACACAACTCGACGAGTCGCGGCACGGTGACGAGCGAAAGGTCGCTCGGCACGTGGTTGTCGGGCAGCGGGTCGGCCAGCACGCCGATCGAGACGTCGTCGCTGCGCCACGCCGATGCAACGACCTGGTAGGCGGGTCCGTGGAAATAGAACGAGTAGATGCTGTCCGTTGCCAAGGCCGGGCCGCTCGGATCGGGGGCTGGTTCGGGTTCCGTCCCAGCCTCCGTCGTCGGGGCCTGACCTGGGCCGAGCCTGACGCGTCCGGTGAAGTGGACGGTGCGTTGTGGCGTCTCGCTCCCCGGCAACACGCGCTCGGCCACGAGTTGGCAGTCCGCGACGAGATCGTCACCGTCGGGGTGCACGACAGCCTGAATGATCAACGTGCGCGGCTCGTCTCGGTAGAACTTCAGCGGCGCGTCGAACGACATGTCTTCGATCGCGACGACATGGTGATCGGGCGACAGGAGGCCCGCCGTCTCGGCAAATGCCTCCATCCCCATGACGCCAGGCAACACCGGGACGCCGTCGATGCGGTGATCGTTGAGAAACGGCTGCTCGGCGGGATCGAGGGTCGTGCGCACGACGACGCCGTCGTGCACGCTCATCAGGGCGGTGCCGACCATCGGGCCGCGTGCGACAGCGTCCCCGATCAGCGACGCGCTCTCCACGCCGCCGTTCTCGTGATATTCACCGGCCATCATCCCGAGGATCCCGGCCACGATCACTTCGCCGTCGGTGGTGCCCGACGTCAGTTCTCGGCGAATCCACGCCACCCCTGCCTCCGGTGGCAACATCTGCACGCCGGCCATCTCCATGATCTTCGGGATCGATCCCCGTGTCGCCATGCCGATGCCACCCCACGCCGTCCAATCGAGCGCAAGGCCTCGCGTGGCGGGCCGTGTTTGTCTGAAGCCGCTCATCATCTTGCACAGCAGGTCGTTGGCCGCCGAGTAGTCGGTCTGGCCCTGGTTGCCGAAGCGTCCGGCGACCGATGAGAACACGACCGCGGCACCGATGGGCATGTCCTGAGCGGCGTGGAACACGTTGAACCAGCCGTCACTCTTCACATCGAAGACGAGGTCGTACTCACGTGGTTCCTTGTCGGGCAGATTGCGGCTGATCTCCAGCCCGGCGGCGTGCAGCAGCACATCGATGTGGCCGCTCTGCTCTCGCACGTCGGACATCACCGCGGTGACAGCGTCGGCGTCAGTGAGGTCAACCGAGTGATAGTGCACCGTGCCGCCCGCCGCCTCGACTGCTTGCACTGCGGTGAGTGCCGCCTCGAGCCGTTCGATTCGGCTGAGTTCCCGCTCGATGGCCACCGGCGTGGCATGGTCGCCTGCTGCTTTCATCCGTTCGGCGATGGTGGCCTTGAGTGCGTTCCGATCGTTGCGGAATGCTGCGAGGTCCGAGTCGTTGCCGTCGGGTGTCGGCGTCAGGTCGAGCAAGTGGAAGGTCCCGCCGGATGCAGTCGCGAGGTCGGCGGTGATCGCCGAGACGATGCTGCCCGCAGCGCCGGTGACAACGACCACCGAGTCCGCACCGAGTTCGAGGGCACTCCTGACATCGGTGTCGTCGGTGCGTTCCGGGAACGGTGATTCGATGAACGCCACCCCGAACCGTTGATCGTCGACCCGTCCGATCTCGACGCAGCCGGGATCGAACAATGTCTCCTCGATCAACTGTTCGGCGATCGCTTTCGTCTTGCGGCTCTCGGCGAAATCGACCGCCTTCACCGCGGAATCTGGTCGCTCCTTCTTGTACGACTTGGTGAACCCGACGACGGGTCCGCCGAGTGGATTGGTCGCACCCGCCGAGTCGTACCCGTGGCAGCCGCCCAATCTGGTTGCCGCGACGAGGAACGGGCTGGCGTCGTACACGTGTCGCATCGTTGCGTACAGCGCCTTGACCCGACGGCGCAGTGCTTCGCGCCAACGTGCCAGGTCGTAGTCGGCGAGGTCACCGTCCGCGTCGAGCGCGGGCAGCCAATAGACACCGGTGATCGGCGCCTCGTCGTGCCACGTAGCCAGCGTCGCGAGCAGCTCGTCGGTGCCGATACCGGGGGCCAGGGTGAGTGTTGTTGCTCCGGCCTTCGCGAGCTGCTTCACGAGCGCCTTGCCGACACCGCCTTCGTCGAGCATGACGACCACGCGGGCACCATCGAGTTCGACGCCGGTGGGCAAACACGCCGAGATGTCAGGGCGCAGGGAGGGGACTGGCACGCGACGCGGCAGCGCGTCGACGGCATCGAAGTCACCGTGCACGACACTCGGCGCTTCCGTTGCTGCTGAGATCGGCACGTCGCTCGGCGAACGCAGTTCGGTACCTGTTCGTCCAGATAGTCAATCATCGCGGCGTAGATTTCCATATCGCGGGCCGCCTCTTTTTGCTCTTGGGGAGGGATCTTATCCCAGGCCTCGACGGAGGCCAACCGAGGAAAAGGCTTGGTCCCTTTCGGAAGGATTCCGAGATCAACTAAGGCCTGATAACGTTTTTCACGAAGTTCATCCCATCCCCCGTCATACACGCCCTTGTATTTATCGATGTATTCCTTGGG
>CAXMZV010000276.1:0-5964 GCA_964199985.1 Candidatus Ilumatobacter isfjordensis
TCCAGGTGGGGGAGCGACGACGATCGAGAAGATCGCCACCAACGCAGTGATGGCCGGTTGTGTGCCCGATCACATGACAGTGGTAGTTGCCGCGATTCGGGCAATGCTCCAGCCGACCTTCGACCTCGGCGAGATGCAATCGACCACGCACTGCACCGCGCCGCTCATGATCGTCAATGGTCCGGTCGTGCTCCACTGCGGCATCGCCGGCAGCTTCGGGGCACTGGGCCCGGGCCACCGTGCAAATGCATCAATCGGTCGTGCGGTTCGGCTCTGCATGATGAATATCGGCGATGCCCGCCCCGGCGTGTCAGACATGGCGCTCCTCGGCCACCCGGGCAAGTTCAGTTTCTGTCTCGCCGAAGACGAACAATCATCCCCGTGGGAGCCGTTGGCCCAGACTCTCGGCTACTCGTCCGTCGACTCCGTCGTGACCATCCTCGGCGCCGAGGCGCCGCACTCCGTCGTGTTTACGAACGATGCCGACGACAGTGACTCGCCTCAACGGTTGTTGCGTGCGCTCGCGGCGGTCATCGCGAACACGGGCTCGAACAACGCCAACTTCTCGGGTGGCGCCATTGCGGTGGCGCTGAACCCGGAACACGCCCAGGTGCTCGCCGACGCTGGCATGAGTCGCCGCGACGTGCAGGCCGCACTGCAGAAGATGGCTGTCAACACCCGCGGTCACATCCGTTCAGTCAACACGGCGTTCATCCCTGCAGGCAACAACGACGACATGATCCCGGCGGTGCGCCGAGCCGAAGACATCGTCGTGCTCGTCGCGGGCGGGACCGGCCTCTACTCGGCAGTGTTCCCGTCGTGGGCCGCAGGAGCCCACCGAAACGCCGTCGTCCACGAGGTTGTCGCAACAGGCGCGGCCTGCGAACTGCCCTGGGCCAACTCCCGAACCTGATCGCCACGCCAGTCCGTTTCACCGCCGGTGTCAAGCGGACACATGTCCGGTCAGCGACGCTCGCCGGTCAGGATGCGTCGAGCTGCTCGGTGCGCGTGAACGCAGGCTTCGGCCGGATCGGTCTGCCACTCGCGGAACGTGAGGAAACCCGCAGCGAACGCGTCCCCTGCGCCGGTGGTGTCCGACACGTCGGTGATGCCGATCGCCGGGACCATGAACGTCGAGCCAGCGGTGGCAGCACCAGTGGGCACCCGCAACATGGCCGGGTCGGCGCCGTTCTTCACGACCAGGATCGCATCGGCTGGAAGGCGGCCGATTTCGAACACCTCTGCCTCGGACTGGTTGGCGAACACGATGCTCGGCCGTAGGTCAGTGACCAACGTCCGGACCTCGTCGAGTCCGCCGTCCGCCATCAGCGCCGTCGAGGACAGATCGAGCGACACCGCAACACCGCGGTCTCGCGCCCAGGTGACCAGCGTCGTCGCGGTCTTTGCTGTCGTGCCGCCGATCAACGAATAGAGCGGTACATGCAGCGTCGTGACGCCGTCGAGCCATTCCACCCTCGGGTCGTCGAGCTCTGCGCACGTACGGCGATCGGTGAGCATCGAGCGTTCTCCGTCGGGGGCAACGAGGACGACGATCGTGCCCGTCGAGCCCGAGCGACGTACGAACTGTGTGTCGACGCCGGTGGCTGCGAGCTCGGCGATGAGCGCTGAGCCGATTGGGTCGGTGCCCACCTGTCCGAGAAACCTGACCGGACGGCCGAGCACGCCGGCCGTCGCTGCAACGTTGGCCGCGCTGCCGCCCCGGCGTCGCTCGATGACCGACGCCGTGTCGGTGGCGATGTTGACGGGCCCAGCAAGCTGCACCACGATGTCGTCGACCAAGTCGCCCAGGGTTGCGAGCACGACGCGACTGTACGCACGAAGACGGCGGACTCGCGATTGCAATACAGGGCGGTTGGTGACCTGCCCGGTTCTCAGTCCTCGATGACGGTCAGTTCGACGCTCGCCTGCACTCCCGGCGTCAGTCCCTCAGCCGATCGAACCGCCTTCTTCACGGGCAGGACGTACGTCTTCTCCGACGTCGACGGGAAGACCGACGTCCGCCACGTCGTGTCACCGATCTTCACCTCGACTCGAATCGACCCGAAGCCAGGCGCGGTCCGACCGAAGCGTTCTTCGATGTCGTCAGCGTCGGTCTCCGGCAGACTGAGGAAGAACCAGGAGGTCTTGCTCGCCCACTCCCAGAGTTCGGCGTTGAACGTGTAGCTCGTCGACATGAGGCAGGCCGGGTGCGATCAGCGGTGCAGGTCGATTGAGTAGGAACCGAATTGCATGTCGTCATCTTGGCGCATCCGGGGGCTCTGCTCAGCCAAGCGATGAGTTTGTCCGGTGCCGGGTGCGATTCAGGCTCATCGGCGTGGCTCAGCTTGCGGCGAGCTGGTCGAACTCCGCAGCGATCGCGGTGGCGAGGTCGGCGATGTCGTGCATCACGTCGCGGTCGCCTGTGATGCCGAAGAACAGCGTGTCGGCATAGGAGACGACAGCGATCGTGAGCCCCTCATTGTCGAGGACTTCCACGTAGGGGTACGTCTCGATGAGCGGGGCGCCGCGCAGGTACAGCGGGATCGGAGGGCCCGGCACGTTGGTGACGACAAGGTTCATCGGGATCTGTCGGCTGACGAACCGTGTCACCGCCAGAGCGAGTCGCGGGATCGTGTCGGCGAGTTCGAGAATCGTCTGTGCGCCGTCCACCATGGCGGAGCCCTTCAGCTCGCGGGTCTGGTTGTGGATGCGTTCGAGGCGGACGACGGGGTCGGGTTCGCTGATCGGCAGATCGACAAGAATCAGCGAGATCCGGTTGCCCAACGTGGCGCCGTGCTCATCATCGGTGCGCAGCGATACCGGGACCATCGCCCTGAGCGACGCCGGCAGCGACTCAGGCGCATCGATGCGCTCGGTCAGGAATCGGCGGAGCGCGCCCGAGCAGGCAGCGAGCACCACGTCGTTGATCGTCGCTTCGTGCTCGCCCCTGATCACTCGCACCGTTTCGAGCGGCACGCTGGCCGACACCCACCGCCGTTGCGCGCCCACGGCGCGGTTCCACGGTGCGGGTGCAGGCTTCACCACGAAGTCACGAACGGTTCGAACGACGCTCGTCGCACTGCCGATCAATGGTCGAGGGTCGCGCACCGCACCGGCAGCGGCACGAGCCATCGACCACGGTCGACGAGCCTGTTCAAGCACCGATTCGGTGAGCAGGTCCCGAGGTGTCGTGGCGGGGCGAGGCTGCCACGGATGTGCTGGATCGTCGGGCGCCGGGTCGGGTTCGAGATCGACCAACGCCATTGCGAGGTCGACGTTCGCAATGCCGTCGCCGAGTGCGTGGTGTGTCTTGATGATCAGTCCGACTCGATCGTCGGCCACGCCGTCGACGAACCACATCTCCCAGAGCGGCCGTGACCGGTCGAGTTCGATTGCCTGGACTCGACTCATCAAATCGAGCAACTGCTCGCTCTCGCCGGGGCGCGGCAGCGAAGTGAGACGCACGTGATAGTCGATGTCGAAGTCCGCATCGTCAACCCACACCGGCCTGCCCTGGCCGAAGGGCACGTCCATCACTCGGTGTCGCAGCCGGGGCACCCGGTCGAGACGGCGGGCGACGTGAGCTCGCAGTTCGTCGATCCGGATGGCGCCCTTGTCGTCGCGGAGTGCGTCGCCGACGAACAGTGAGAGCGATCCGACGTGCTGGGGTTCGTGCGGCGTCTCGATCCGGAGGAACACGGCGTCCGCCGCTGCCATCGCTTCGTGTGTCATTCGCATCCGACAGTACGTCGGTCGTCTGGTTCGTCGGTAGGGCCGTTCGGCCCGGTCAGAATCCAGCAGAGTTTCGTTGGCTGCGGAGCCGGCAGTACTGTCCGGCGTAGCCACCTACGCCTTCCAGGACGGACCACATCGTGACCACCATCATTCATCCCAGCCCGCTGCCCGACGTCGAGATTCCCGACGTCACCATCACTGCGCACGTCTTGCGCAAGGCATCGGAGTTGGCTGACCGCGTCGCCATCCGTGACGCCGCCGGCACCAGCTCGTACACGTTCGCCCGGCTCAGCGACGCCATCCATTCGCTCGCGGGGGGCCTCGCGGCGCGCGGGATCGCTCCCGGCAAGGTCGTCGGCCTCATGGCGCCGAACCTGCCCGAATACGCCGTTGTGTTCCACGGCGTCGCCGTCGCAGGCGGCGCCGTAACGACCATCAACCCGACGTACGGGGCAGGCGAGGTCCGTCATCAGCTCCAGGACGCCGGCGCATCGACGCTGTTCACCGTGCCGATGTTCGTCGAGACGGCGCTGGCCGCGATCGAAGGCACCGACGTGACCGAAGTGGTCGTCATCGGTGACGCCCCGGCGGGCACCACACCGATGGCTGACGTGTTCGGCGAACCGATCGAGCAAGTCGCCGTCGACCTCGCCACTCACACCGTCGTATTGCCGTACTCGTCGGGCACGACGGGGCTCCCGAAGGGCGTGATGCTGACCCATCGCAACCTTGTCGCCAACATCGAGCAGTGCCTGCACGCCATCAAATACACCGACGACGAAGTTGCGCTCGCCGCCCTGCCGTTTTTCCACATCTATGGCATGCAGGTGCTGATGAACGGTCTGCTGGCCAATGGCGTCACGACGGTCACGATGCCGCGCTTCGACATGGTCGAGGCACTGGAAGCAGTGCAGAGCCTCGGTATCACTCGCTTCTTCGCTGTGCCGCCGATCATCCTCGGCCTCGCCAAGCACCCAATCGTCGATCAGTACGACATGTCGTCCGTTCGGCAGATCTTCTCCGGTGCCGCACCACTCGGTGCTGAACTCGCAGCCGAAGCCGGGGAGCGACTCGGATGCGAAGTCGTGCAGGGCTTCGGCATGACCGAGCTCAGCCCGGTCAGTCACTGCACGGTCGAGGGCGACTATCGCCCCGGCACCAGCGGCGTCACGGTGTCGAACACGGAGAGCCGGATCGTCGACCCCGGGACCGGAGAGGACCAACCGGTCGGCGAACGTGGCGAGCTGTGGGTGCGCGGACCGCAGGTGATGATCGGCTACCTCAACAACGCCGAGGCGACAGCGTCCACCATCGACGCCGACGGCTGGCTCCACACGGGCGATGTGGCCATCATCGACGAACACGGCCACATGACGATCGTTGACCGGCTCAAGGAGCTGATCAAGTTCAAGGGATTCCAAGTCGCACCGGCCGAGCTCGAGGCGTTGCTCATCACGCACCCCAAGGTGGCCGACGTCGCGGTCATTGGGGTGCCCGACGATGAGGCCGGCGAGATTCCGAAGGCGTTCGTTGCTGCGGCGCCCGGGGAGACCGTCACGCTTGAAGAGCTCCAGGAGCTGGTGAGCGAACACCTCGTGAGCTACAAGCAGATCAAGCAGCTCGAAGTGGTCGACGCCATCCCGAAGAGCGCGGCCGGCAAGATCTTGCGCAAGGAACTCCGAGCCCGCTGAGCGTCAGGCAGCGATTGACCCATGACCGAGATCGCCGAGATCGCCGACACGATCGAGAATCTCCCGAACGTGCTTGCGACCTTGCTCGGTCCGGTCGATCCAGTTGTGCTGACGACGCCACCAGCGCCGGGGGAGTGGACCGTCCACCAGGTGATTGGCCACCTGATCACAGGCGATGGGCCAGCCTTTCGCGACCGGATCGCGTCGATCGTCGCTGGTGATGCCGAAGTCGCGTCCTTCGACCCCGGCGCACTCGTCAAGGCCCGCGGCTTCGACAGCGAGTCGCTCGACGATTTGCTCGCAGAGCTCGTCAGCGAACGGACTCGATCAGCGGCATCTGTGCGATCACTGGCCGATGTCGACCTGAGCGTGACGGCCGATTTCGGCCGTCACGGTTCGCTGGCGGCGGCTGACTTCGTGGACGAGTGGCCGTTCCACGACCACGATCACGTGCAGCAGATCCTGTCGATCCTCAAGGCAGCGCACCTACCCGGGATGACCGAGCAGATGCGGCGCGCGTTGTCCAGCGACTGAGATC
>CAXMZV010000277.1:0-5955 GCA_964199985.1 Candidatus Ilumatobacter isfjordensis
ATGACGTACAGACCGATCTCGTCGCAGAGGTCGAGGAGACGCGGATCGTTCGGATAATGCGAGCAGCGGACGGCAGTGATGTTGTGCCGCCGCATCGCGAGCAGATCCGCCCGCATGTCGTCGAGCGTGACCGCCTTGCCTCGCGTGGGGTGGTGATCGTGACGGTTCACGCCGAAGATCCAGGCGGGCTGGCCGTTGATCAGGAGTTCGTTGCCGCTGATGACCGTGGAGCGGAAGCCGATGATCTGCGCGTGCGCTTCGGCGACCTGCCCGTCAGGGTCGATCAGTTCACAGATGACGCGGTAGCGCCTCGGCGACTCGGCCGACCACGGCTCGATGTCGGACAGTACGAACGAAGCATCGACCTTGTGGCCGAAGAAGCGCATCGGCAAGTAGTAGGCGTACGGCACCTTGTCGGTGATCGGCTTGGCAAGCTGCTTGCCGCTCAGCGACTCGATGCGGGTCTTGACTTTCCAGCCCTTGGTCGGTGCGGTGAACCCACCGACCACAGCGGTGACGTCGAGCGTGCCGCCGCCCTCGACATGGTTGTAGGCGGCGTTGCAGACGACGTTGTCGATGTGGGTGGCGCCGCGCGCCTCGATGAAGACTTCGCGATGTAGGCCACCCATCCACCACTGGTCTTGGTCTTCGACGTAACTCTGCGCGCTCCACTTCGACACGACGACGGCGATGTCGTTGTCGCCTCGCTCGACGTACTCGGTGATGTCGTATTCGCTGGCCAGCCGACTGTCGGTGCCATAGCCGACCCAGCGACCGTTGATGTAGAGGATGTGCGTGCTCTCGGCGCCACCGATGTGGAGGACGATCTGGCGGCCGTCCCAACTCGCGGGCACCTTGAACGGTCGCCGGTAAACACCCGTCGGGTTCTTCTCGGGCAACGACGGTGGCGGCCCGTCGAACGGCATCTGCACGTTGGTGTACTGCGGGAGGTCGCCGGTGTCCTGCATGGTCCAGTTGCCGGGCACATTGACCCGAGTCCACGACTTCGACGGTTGCTTGATCACGGCATTGGCGGGGATCGAGTCGGGGTTGTCGAAGAGACGGAAGTTCCACTTTCCGTTGAGCGAACGGCGCCACGGTGAGGCATCGCCATCGTGGACTTTCGCGTTCTTGCGCGCCTCCGCCGCAGTCGGGAACGCAGTGGACGGCACGCGCATTGGCAGCCGGTTGAGCTCGGTCACCCCCGGATCAGCCCAAGGACGAACAGACCCAACACCAGGAAGCATCCAAGGATTCTGCCAGCTCAGCGGTGCGGGACCCCGTTCTGCACGAAGGATGCGATCAACAAGATGAAGTCATCAGCCGCGCAGTCGCAGCAACGATTCAAGAATTCAGAGCGGGCCTGAGCGGATCAGGTTCGTCGAGGTCAAGAAGGGGTGAACCCGAGTTGCCCTCCGGCAACGAGCGGTGAGAGCCGCCTCAGAGATCGGCGAAGCTGGCCGCTCAGGCGCCGTCGTGGACCCAGACGGGGGTATCGAGCGGCATGATGCCGGCGTCCCAGATCCAGTCCATTGCGGGCACGCTCACCCGCACGCAGCCGTGTGAGGCCGGGTAGTTCGGGATCGAGTTCGAGCCGTGCACGGCGACGCCGCCGACGAAGTACTTCGGCCGGTAGATCTTGCCGAGGTCGCCTTCCCACCAGCCTTCGGGCCGCTGACGGTTGACATCGTGCAGGCCACTCGGCGTGAGTGACACACCGCGCTGGATCTCGCCGGGCGTGTTCTGATCGGCTTCTTCGTACGCCTCGCCGTTGCCGGTCGAGGTGTTGAGGATGTATTCGGTGCGGCCGTCGATGACGAAGAAGAGGAGCTGCTTGCCCTTGTCGACTTCGACCAGGGTGCCGGAGTTGGCTCGGGCAACCGGACGGAGGTCCATGTTGGTGAGCGCAGCAGCGGACTGTTCGTCGAGCTTGCCGTCGGGGCTGTCGAAGCCCATGAACTTCTGGAAGGCCATGACGGCCTGGCGAGTGGTGAGGCCGTAGTCGCCGTCAGCGGCCTGGACCCAGAAGCCGAGTTCCATCAGACGGCTTTGCACGCGGGCTGCTTCGTCGCCGCTGCTGGTGCCGATGGCGGCGAGCGGCGGGTCGAGGACCGGCACCGGCACGATGTTGACTGGGAGGGTCGTCGTGGTGGTGGTGGCCTCGGTCGTCGTCGGCGCTGCCGTGGTGGTCGGCGCGACGGTCGTGGTGGGGCCGCGGTGGTGGTCGGCGCTGCCGTGGTCGTCGGGGCGAGGGTCGTCTCGGGGGCGAGGGCCGCATCGCTCCCGTTGCCGCTCGTCAGCGCGGTCGAGCAGCCGACGAGCGCGACCAAGCCAAAGACGATGCCGCATCCAATGCGCGCAGTTCGACGTTCAGCAGGGGCCACGGTGCGTGATGATACTGGAGGTGTCCCTCCAGAGTTCTGCATTACTGCCTACTTTCGGCCAGTTTTCACAATTTTGTCGTGAAATCAACCGTGATCGCCGATGGCGTTGAGCCGGGACGTAGGGATTCACCCGTTGCGGATGAAATCGGGCGCTTCCACCACGTGCCGTGGCAAGGCACCCGGGTCGAACCTGTCGAGGAGGTTGTCGAGACTCGGCGTCTCGCTCGGCGTCGCGAGGTCGAGCGACCGGGCGATCCATGTGACGACCTCGTCCGCCGTCGTTCCGGCATCCTGCAACTCGCTCAGCGTGGTCGCACCGTGGCTCTTGGCCAGGCGTTCCCCATCGTGGCCGTTGACCAGGGGGACATGTAGGTAGCTCGGCGTGTCGATCCCGAGGAGACGTTGCAACATCACCTGGCGAGGTGTGGACGCGAGCAGGTCGTCGCCGCGGACAACGTCGGTCACCAACTGCAGTCCGTCGTCGACGACCACTGCGAGGTTGTAGGCGGGGACACCGTCGTTGCGACGGAGCACGACGTCATCGACCGCTCCTGACGAGGGGCCGACAAGCCGGTCGACGAACTCATACGGCTCACCCGACGTGCGGAGCCGTAGTGCCGGAGGCCGGCCAGCGGCGCGTTGTTCATCTCGCTCGGCGTCAGTCAGGTCGCGACACGTGCCCGGGTACGACCCGGGCGGACCGTGCGGTGCGCTGGACGCGGCTTCGATCTGGAGGCGAATGTCGCGCCGGCTGCAGTAGCACTCGTAGACCGACCCGTCGGCGGCCAGTCGGTCGAGTGCTTGGTCGTACAGGTCGAATCGTTCGCTCTGGCGGACAACATCGCCATCCCAATCGAGGCCAATTGCCGCGAGGTCGCGGAGTTGCGCTGCCTCGTGCTCCGGCTTGGCCTGGACGATGTCGAGGTCTTCCATCCGGACCAGAAATGGTCGCCGATCCGCACGCGCCGACAGCCAGGCGACCACGGCAGTCCGCAGATTTCCGAGGTGGAGCTCTCCGGTCGGAGATGGCGCGAACCGGCCGGTCATCTACACATTCTTCTATGGCGAGACCCGTCCGCGTGATCTCTCGTCGCCGCGGGGTCGACCGCCGCCGCACAAACCAACACCGGTGGACGGCCTGATCTTCTACAGTCGCAGGCATGTATTGCCCATCGTGTGGCCACGAGGTCGAGGACGGCCAGAAGTTCTGTCAGGACTGTGGTCGCTCCCTGTCCGGTGTCACCGAGGCGACGGAGGCACTGAAGATCACGTCATCGCCTGAGCCGCCACGGGAGTTCGCCACGTCCGGTCATGACGACGTGACGACGGTGCCGCCGGTTCTTCCTGGCGGTGACGACGACCTTCCCGACCTCGCCGATCTTCCGACGCGAGAGATCACGCCACGCGCACCGATCCCCGAGCCCGACTGGGCCACGCCCACCGGCGACAACCCAATGATCACCACCGGCGCTCCCCCGCCGCCGGTCGCAGGGGCGCCGATGGGCGTTGACATCTCGTGGACCACACCGCTTCCCGTGCAGTCCGGATCCGACACGACGACGATGGACGCGGTTCCTGACGGTCACACCGACGAATTCCCGGCCGTGTTCGATGGGTCTGGCGACGTTCACGAGTATCCGCAGGTGCGCGACCCGTTCAAGCTCAAGCTGGTGTTCGTGCTCGCCTTCTTCGGTGCAATTGCGGTGCTGATGGCCGCCGTGGCCGACGTCATCGACATCCGCACCTCGGCGCCAGTCGACGGCATTGCGACGGGCATTCGCACGCTCGACACACTCGGCACCAACCTCGCGATCGCCGGTTTCTTCGGCGCCACGGTCATGGCGCTCGGCGGCTTGCTGGCCTGCTTCGGATTTCGCTGGGGTGCTGGCCTCGCCGGTGGTGCTGGTCTCGCCCTCACGGGTTGGGCCGCCATGGTCATCGGGCTCGCCGAACTGCGAATTGCGAGCGCTGAATCGATCACCCGACAGACCACCGACGTCGCCTTCACGCTGAAAATCACCCGCGACCTCGGCTTCTGGCTGGTCGTCGTGGTCGCAGTCGCCGGAATCCTCGTGTTCATCGCATCGCTGCGATCGTTCGGCACTGACGGGAGGCCTGCGCTCAACCCCTGGATCGCTGCGCTCGGAGCGGTGGCGGGCGTGGTTCTGGTGGCCGGGCCACTCCTACCCGAAGGCAACGCGACCTTCAGCAACAACTTCCGATCTGCCACCACCGTGCTCGACCTACCGACCGCGTACTTCGGCGGGCGCCTTGTGCAGCTCGCCTTGATCGGTTTCACGGTCGTGTTCGGCCTCCTCATCGTCAGGGCCTACGGGCTGGGCCTCGCAGCTGGCGGCATCAGCGTGGCGTTCTGGATGTGGCTCAGCGCAATTGCCGACATGGGCACCTTCCCGCTCGCCATTGCAGCCGGCAACTTCGGCGCGGGTGACGCCGCACCACACGCCGTCACGACGGTCGGGATGGCGCTGACGATTTTGATGCTGATCGTCGCCGCAATCCTCGCCGGCGTGGGTTCACGGCGGCAGCGACAACAGGGCTACTGAGTCCGCTGTGCGGACCCCTACGATCCTCGGCGGGATGGTGCCACGGGGTCGATGCCAGAGAGTTCGCTCCATTGTTGGTGCGGTTGCATTGTTGACCACGTGCTCTGCAGGCCTGACGTTCGCAGCCGCGCCGCCACCACTCGACAACGGTGCGTTCGGTGGAAACCTTCCCGCCGAGCGCGGACAGATGGTGCAGTTGGCACACCCCGCCTTCCCCGGACCGGTCGTGCTGCAGATCGGCACCTCGACCGAGGGGCGACCGATCAACGCGATCCATCGACGCGGTTCGGTTGATGCGAGCCGCACGGTGGCCGCCGTCGGAGTCATCCACGGCGATGAGCGGCACGGACGATTGGTCACCGACCGGTTGATGACGGCCACGTTGCCCGCTGATCTCGACCTCTGGATCGTGCCGTCGATGAATCCTGACGGCGATGCTGCCGGCGGCCATCGCAACGCACGTGGCGTCGATCTGAATCGCAACTGGCCGGCAGGCTGGGAAACTGGCACCAGGTATAGCTCGGGCCGCTACTACTCCGGTGTGGCACCGGCGTCCGAGCGTGAGGTCCAAGTGATGATGGACTTCTTTCAATTCGTCGACCCCGCCGTGACCGTGTGGTTCCACTCACCGTGGAATCGGATCGACTGCAACGAGGCCCGGGTCGGCCAGACCTGTCTCGACTACGCCGCCGCGGTCGGACGCACATCGCTCTTCTCGCCGCGGCCAGGCACGGCGACCGACTGGCTGATGACCGCCGGCCTGGGCGTCTCGTTCGTCAGCGAATTCTCCGCCGCCACCCCCTCGGCCGCCGAAGTCCAGCTGCACGTCAACGCCGCCCTGAACCTGTCCTGATCGAGCCCCGAAACGCGAAAGAACCCGAGCCAGAGCTCGGGTTCTCATCGTGCGCGAGGGGGGACTTGAACTCAGATTCGTGGGGTTATCCACAGTTCGGTGAGTGCCAGGAAATGCTGGCTGAGCTGGGGTTTTACGAATCGTCGTGTCAGAC
>CAXMZV010000278.1:0-5947 GCA_964199985.1 Candidatus Ilumatobacter isfjordensis
ACCGGTCGCGATGGTGAGTCTTTGCGTGATGCGTGGGCTGAGGGTCCAATGACGTATCTCGGGCTGATGACGGTCGGGTTCCCGAACCTGTACATGATCACGGGGCCGGGCAGCCCGTCGGTGCTGTCGAACATGATGGTGTCGATCGAGCAACACGTCGACTGGATCACCGACACGTTGGGTCATATGCGGTCCGAGGACTTGGACACGATCGAGCCGACCGAACTCGCCCAGGCGCGGTGGGTGCAACACAGCAACGACATCGCTGATCTCACGCTGCTCCCCACAGCGAACTCGTGGTACATGGGTGCCAACGTGCCGGGCAAACCGCAGGTCTTCCTGCCGTATTCCGGTGGCGTTGACGCGTATCGCGAGGCCTGCGACGAGGTCGTGGCTGGCGGCTATCTCGGCTTTTCACTCGGCGGGTCCGGCGGGACGTCGACGACCGATGGAGTCATCCGTGGCGTGAAGCCGGACGTGGCGATGATGTTGGCAGTAGTAGCCGAGATGGAGCTGCCGCCGATCGAGTCGATGTCGGTGGACGAGGCGCGAGCCTTCATGGAGGCTTCTGCCGAGTTGCGTCCGCCCGGGCCCGATGTGGGCGAGATCGTCGACGGGATGCTGCAGGGTGCCGACGGCGAGTTGGCGTACCGGCTGTATCGACCGGCGTCCGATGGTCCCCATCCTGTGGTCGTCTACTTCCACGGTGGCGGGTGGGTGCTTGGCAGCCAGGAGTCCGACGATCCGATGTGCCGCGACCTGTGCGTGCGTTCCAACGCGGTGATCGTGTCGGTCAACTACCGCCACGCACCCGAGGCTCGCTTCCCCGCCGCTGCCGACGACGGACTGGCTGCCGTGCAATGGGTTGCTGCGCACGGAGACGAGTTGGGCGTGCGTGCTGACCTGCTGGCCGTGGCTGGCTGGAGTGCCGGCGCGAACGTTGCAGCCGTGACGTGTCAGCAGGCCAAGCTTGCAGGCGGCCCGGCGATCATCGGGCAGGTACTGCTCAACCCGGCGACAGACTGTGACTTCACTCGGCCGTCGTACACCGAGAACGCCGACGGGTACGTGTTGACCACAGCGTTGATGCATTGGTTCTGGGACCACTACTGCGACGTCGATCAGCGCGCAGATCCGAAGGCGTCACCACTGCGTGCTGCGGACCTGTCGGGCCTGCCGCCGGCGATGATCGTCACGTGCGAGTTCGACCCACTGCGCGACGAGGGTGACGCTTACGCCGAGGCGCTGGCCGCGGCTGGGGCGCCGGTCGAGCATCTGCGGGCCCAGGGTCAGACGCACACGTCGACGGGTGCGGTCGACGTGCTGATCACGCCGACCGCAACACGCGAGGCCATGGGCAACGCCCTGCGCGCCATGTTCTGACCGATTTTCGGGCCGCGGCACTCGGCCCTCCCCGCTTCGTGTGAGGACAAGCGCCGTCGGACGGACCATGTGCTCACACGAAACGGGTGGCCGCAGCGACTGCAGTACCTTCGCGTCATGAGTGACGACACGATTCTGCAGCCGATCGAAGGTTCTCATCACCAGAACTTCGGGGGCATGGACATCGACGTGATGACCGCCGGCGAGACACGCGTCAAACGGCTGGTGTACGCCGTCGGCGGTCGATGGTCCGAGCACATCAAACCACTCGTCGGCACCGATCAGTGCATGCACGCCCACGTCGGCTTCATCGCGCAGGGTCGTCTCGCTGGCGAATATCCCGATGGATGCACGTTCGACTTCACAGCGCCCCAAGCCGTGTACATCGAGCCCGGTCACGACACGTGGGTGGTCGGCGACGAGCCGGTCGTGCTCATCCAGTTCGACTACGCAGACGACACGCTCAATCGCCTCGGCATCGACGGCGAACACCACCACTGACACGCCCGGCGACACACATCAGTGCGGGGGATCGTCGCCCGTCCGGATCCAGTCGGCTGAAGTCTGATTGATGATGTACGGCGAGTCGCGACATTTGGCGACGATGCCGGTCTCGCCCGCTTCCATGATCTCCATCGCCTCGTCGACGTCGAGGAGTGGTGCGGTTTGCCAGCCGGGGCCATGGAGTCGGAGGTCGTCGAGTTGGCGGCGGCGCAGTTCCCAGGGCAGCGAGGTGAGTGGGCGGCCGTCCATCCAGAGGATGTCGAAGGCGACGAACACCACGGGGGCGCCGGTGCGGGACGCGTTGCGGGCGCCGCTGTCGCTGCGGATGCGGAGCCGTCGGTCGAGCCCTGTTCGGTCGTGGAGTGCGTCGCCACTTGGGCCGACGGGCACGATTACGCCGTCGAGGATCACCTCGCGATGACCGAGCGCTCGGCCGATGCGGCGCACTTCGGGGAAGTGCAGTGAGATGTCGGCGCCGTCGGCACCGGTGATCACGACCCGGCCGGTGTCGTCGGTGACGATGGCTCGGATGCCGTTGAACTCTCGCTCGAAGATCCAGCCGCGTTCATCGTCGTCGGCCGTGACGAATGGGTCGTCCGGTGTGGCGGTCATCGGGATGACGCCGTAGGGCACGGCGACGCGTTGGTCGTCGGCGGGTGGGTCCATCCGGTGGATCAGCCAGTCGCTGCTGCCGCGCATCGAGAAGAGGGAGTACTTGCCCGACGCCCGTTTGCCGTGGAGCGTGAAGACAACCTTCTCGGGTTCCATCTTGTGCACGTCGTAGGTGCCGGTGTCCCACTGCGTGCTGCGGCCAGCACCGAATTGACCATCGAAGTCGTCGCCCCTGTCGCGAAGGAAGTTGCGGTCGAGGAAGTCGAGCGAGTGGTCCTCGGTCGCGACGGCAAGCCGATTCTCCTTCGGGTTCCACGGCAGCCCGCGTGGTAACGCCCAGGAGCGAAGCGTGCCCTCGTGCTCGAGTCGCAGATCCCAGTGCAGCCGAGTGGCGTCGTGTTGCTGAATCACGAAGCGTCGGACGTCGGCCACCACCCCAGTCTCGCTGGTTGCGGTCCAGGGTTCAATCGATGACCAGCTCGATGTCGTCGATGTGTGCGCGATCGGCAGGAACCGCCTTGCCGTCGGAGTCGACCGCCACGATCTTCAGATCGAATGATGCCGCGCTCGACTCCGCGCCCGCTGTCGCGACTTCAGCGCCGCGGTGTTCACCGTGCACCTGCTCCTTGTCGGTGTGGGTGGTGTGGGGATCGCAGTGTCGGCGCAGGTGGTCGGTCACGTTCAGCTCGACGTCGAATGTGGCGGCTTCGTCCTTCGAGCCATGCTGCATGGGTATGTCTCCCATCCCGAACATCGCGATCGATCCCGCGAACGCGGGGTTTCCCTCGATCGGGGTGTCGGCGTTGGCGTCCGGCTGATCGATGAATACGCGGAACTCCACGGATTCGGCCGGCATGTGTCCGGCCTTCAGCACGAGGCGGGCATCTCGCAGGTTGCGGATCATGATCGGATCGAACTTGACCGCGACGAGGTCCCAGATGAAGAACGGTGGAATCCAGAGGCACCAGTTGGAGTACCGGTAGCCGAGATCGTCGGTCGACTGCACGTCGGCCCCCTGCTGCCAGGTCGTGGTGTACGGCTGGTTGAACGGGTCGAGGTCGTGTGTCAACTCACTCGCCGGCACCGCGGCACCCGGATGAGCCTGCTGCCAGTTCCACCACAGCCGATCGACGTTGCAGTGGTGGAGGAAGAAGATCGGATCGAACCCGGCGAACGAGACCGACGACATGTTGCCGCCGGTGAATACGTGCACGCTGCCGTGTGGTCCGTTCAGCGCATTCTGGAACGAGGCGTAGGTTGCGCTCGACAGCGCGGTCTGCGCCGAGGTCGCAGCCCCGGCGAACGAGGTGCCGGCGATGCCTGCGCCGCGAGCAGTCGTGCCGCCTCCAGCGGCGGCAGCGATCGGCCCGCTGTACAGAGGATTCGACACAGTCGCGCCCGATCGATTGACATAGGTGGGTGATGCGCACGCCGCAGGGACGCCGGTGGTCGGCCCACTCGACCAGTCCCAGAACGGCAGCATGACGTCGGAGTTGACGCATTGGAGCGCCTTCTCGAATGCCCGCATGTAGGCGCGGTGCCAGGTGAGGAATCCAGGCGTGCCGTGGTCGCACCAGGTCGGGCCAGGTGAGCCGTGGAGACCGCCGATCGTGGCGAAGCTCTCGGCATCTGCCTCCGGCTTGTCGTAGAGCGCTTGATACGCCTCGCGCAGGTCGTGCAGTTGATTCGTCGTGAGACAGTTGATGTTGCGGCGGTATCTGATTGCCATGGCCCCTCCAGGTCGATGTGGTCGGATACTTCACCAGAGCTCCCGACACCGATGGAAATACGCGAACTTCACGGCGCAGGCAAAAACGTCGCTCGCGTTCGCCACGGCACAATGCGAGCCCACCCTGCCGAGCGCTGGTTGCGTTCGGTGGAGCGACCGTTCACGTCTGACCGATTTTCGAACGGGCCGCGGCGCGCACTGCCCGCCGGGTGCGAGTGATGTCACGTCTTTCCGAACGCGAGCGCAGAGCCGACAATCGTCACCGACGAGCCAACGGACCCGCAGAAACGGCGACGGCCGTGCGCCCGAGGCTGATCGACTCGTTCGTGAAACTCGCAGCAGCGACTGGTGAGTCGGTCCCCGACGCTCTTGCCATCGAGGCATGCGCGGACCGTCGCTCAGCTGTCACACGACGTGACACGCTGCCGTGCCGAGTCAGTCGTCGAGCAACGCTCTCATCGCTTGCCGGGCGCCCGCGGCGTCTGCTCCGAACCCGTCCATCAAGAGCGCGAAGTCTTCCCACGAGATCGAGACCGACTGCTTCGCGTTGCGCGTCCACCAGTTGACGGAACCCTTCGAGACGCCGAAGCTCCCGAGTTTCACGCCATCACTGTGGATGTCGAATTGGTAGTCGTTGTTGACGATCCCGCGAGTTGGTTGGGTCACGTCGATCTTGTGCTCTGCCATGCAGAGAGATGTTAGATGCGGGGGGTGTCTGCGGGAATCAGTTCGACTTTCGGGCCGTCGTCGTCAAACGATTCCGCCTCGTAGTCTCGGCCCATGACGGAGATCCACGCGCACGCGGACGAGCATTCCGACGACATCGTCGCAACATCCGATGACGAAATCGCCGCACTCGGCGCCGTCAACGCGTACCAGGACGCGTGGAATCTGCGCGACATCGCGGGCACCGACGCTGCGCTCCACTTTCCCCACGTCCGGATCGCCAGCGGCGCCGTCCGGGTGCTCGACGCTCCAGGCTTCATGCCAGCCGACTTCTTCGACCGGTTCATCGAACAAACCGGATGGAACCACAGCCTGTGGGACTACCGACGCGCAATTCAGAGCGGCCCCGACAAGGTGCACTTCGCCGTGCAGTTCAGCCGCTACCGGGCCGACGGCACCAAGCTCGGCAGCTACCCGTCGATGTGGATCATCACCAAACAGGATGGGCGCTGGGGAATGCAGGCCCGGTTGAGCTTCGCTCCCTGAGCCGAGGGTTCGAGTCACGGGAAGCGGGTCGCTACATCGTTCATCGGCAGGGCTGGAGCCGAACTTGAGTATTTTCTTGAGAAAGTTTGCCAGGGGGTGCGTCACGCGCACGGTGGGTGCCCGTATGCAGGTGTTTCGCTCGCTTTCAACCGGGCCAGACCGCTCCGACGATTCGGGGCGCGTACCCGGTGATTGTCGAGCGGTAGCTGCGCTGCTGTTCGGCGCCTGTGGCCTCGCCCCACGTTCGTCGACTCGCCGTTGTTGTCGTGATGCGTCGGCAAATAAGCCGGGTTGACTCATTGCCGGATGATCGATTTCCTCACAGCGCTCGGGATCGCCTTCGGCGTGATGTTCGTCGCCGAGCTCGGCGACAAGACACAACTTCTCGCGCTGAATTTCGGCGCGCGGTACCCGCTGCGAACGGTGGTTGTTGGTCTCACGCTGGGGTACGCGGCGGCCGGTGCGATCGCCACCGTCGTCGGCGGCCTGCTCGGCGCGGCCTTTCCG
>CAXMZV010000279.1:0-5946 GCA_964199985.1 Candidatus Ilumatobacter isfjordensis
CTCGCTCGTAGTCCGCCGGCATGCGTTGCGCCGTCCCGTCCGGCTCGGGCAAGCGTTCGAGGACGAAGATGGCCTCAGGGGAGAGCCCGATACCAGCATCGTTGGCGCGAGCCAGCACGCTGATGCCGGCACCGTCGGCGGCCGTGAGTTCTGTGCGAAGGTCGTCCGATGGTGCGGTGCCGTCTGGCATGCGCTCGATCACAGCCAGCTCGGCACGCAGTGCGGCCAGTGCGTCTTCGAGAATCTCGATCTCCGCCATCGAGACGGATGCGTTGCCGGTGCCACTGTCGGACTCCGCGGTCGGCTGGTCGTCGACGATCTCACCTTCGACCGCGATATCGGCTGGCGTCACGGGCGCCCCAGCAATGACGGCAGCCAGGTCGCCGATCGCACTGTCGTAGACGCTCGGATCGGGAGAGCCCTCCTCATCGTCGGGGAGCAGCGACAGAGCCGTCGTGATCGCCCCGGTCGTGGCGAGTCCGCGGTGCTCGATGGTTTCGAGCGCAGTGAGACCTTGACGATCGACACGTTCGAGTTGGTCGCGGTCGAGTGAATCATTGGGGTCGCCGAAGGCCAGGCCGTCACGTTCGAACGATGCGATGTCCATGGCGGTTTGGAGGACGTCGTTGTCAGGAGCATCGATGACGAACCAGACCATGATGATCAAGTCGAAGTCGCGCTCGTCGAGCGCTTGCTCAAGTGTGCTCGGAAACCATTGCCCGCTTGTTGTGATGTCCTCGACTGCCTGCTCGTAGGCATCGTCGTCGCGAAATTCGAGTGACTCGATTGCGCGATCGAGCAGTTCTTGGCCGTCTGACTGGGCTGCGGCCCGAGGACTGCTGGTCAGCAATGCCGCAAGTGCAGCGCAGACTGCGGTGGCGCGACGTGCTGCCCCATTCCGTCGCGGTGACCATCCCATTGTGGTGTCATCGGCGGAACCAGGGATGGCCTTGAGGAACGTGGGTGACGTTCAGCCAGGAGCCACCGAGGCGTCGGGTACCCAGTTGCCGTGGAATCCGAAGGGGACTCGCTGGGGGAGGGTGATCCGAGCGACTTCGCCTCGCCCGAGGTCCGCGGCGTCGAGGACGCAGAGCTCGCTGCCATCAGTCGTTGCGTCGTACACGACGGTGAGTAGCCAGCCGTCGTCTTCGTTTGTTCCGTCGGCTTGAGGGACGAAGACCGGCTCGGCTCCGCCGCGGCCGTAGCCGTACTCGTGGGCATCCACCGTGCCGGTTGAGAAATCGGTCTTGAGCGTGGCGCCATGGAGGTTGGCGACCTGCGCGGGCTTGACCTCGGAGGTGTAGCCGTAGCGATGCTCTTTGAGTCCGAAGCGAGGATTGTGTCGCGGGAACTCCTGGGGACGGTCACTGATGCGCGTCTCGGACACCCGACGCGTCGACGGGTCGATGACCCACCGATCGAGGGTCGGCAGTGCCTCGCCGAACGGGCCCTGACGATCCTCGACCATGAGGTTGTCGTACCGACACAGATCGACGATGACCGTTCCATCAGCGGTGTCGTAGGCGTTGAGAGGGTGGAACACGTAGCAGGGGTCGACGTCGCACCAGATGATGTCGTCGGCGGTGCCGTCGCGGGGGAGCAGGCCGACCCGAGCGGCGCGGTCGTTGTTCCACTTGAACGGGAAGGGATATCCGGCAACGAGTACGTCCATGTTCACGGTGACGGGCAAGTCGTAGACGACGACGTACTTCTCGGTCAGCGACATGTCGTGCATCATCGGCATGTCTGCAACGGGAATCGCGAGGTTCTTCGTGACGCGCCCATCGCCGCCGACGACGGTGTAGTTGACGTGGTCGATCATGTCGGGCCAGTGGTAGTTGATCGAGTGGAGCTCGCCAGTCGACGCGTCGTACTTGGGGTGCGCGGTGAACGGACCTTCGAGCGTGTCGTGAAATCGGTTGACGCCGAGCGAGTTGAGTTCGTAGTCGAGCTCGACGGGTGGTTGGCCGCCTTCGACCATCGCCCAGGTGGTGCCGGCGAACCCGCCGACGTTGGTGTTGGAACCGAAGATGCCAGCGGCGCGGTCGGCAGCGTTGAGGACGAAGCGGTTCTTGTACCACTCGGCCTTGCCGCCGCGGAGGCGCACCCCGTGCACCATGCCGGTTCCGAGGAACCAGTGGTGCAGGGCCTGGTCGTCGACCGACTCGGGGTTGGGCCCGTTGCGGAGCCAGCGGCCTTCGAGCTCGGCGGGAATTTCACCGATGACGGGCAAGTCGTGAGCCGTGACCTCGGATTCGACCGGGGCGTAGTTGCCAGCGAGGTATCGGTTCTCGTTGGGACGGCGAGCGGGCAGAGCAGCGGCCGTGTCGGTCGGGGCGGCGGTGTTGGTCATGATGACTCGATTCGTGAATATGGGTGGCAGGCGAAGGACGGCGAAAGAAAGTGAACAAGCGTCAACATACGTAGAACGTGAACACCTGTCAACCCCAGATGCAATTCCGGGAGATCAGCGACCCGGCCAGCTCGTTTGCGTCGAGATTTCTGCGGACCGGTCCGCAGAACTTCTCACGCAAACGGGTGGGGACTCAGTCTTTCGGAGTGACGGCGCGGAGGCCGGCCCAGGCGAGGGCACTGACCTCGGCGGCAATGGCGTCCGGGTCGAAGTCCTGACCCAGGCCGACCAGCCGGCGGCTCGCACCTTCGGCCAGCCCGACGATCGCATGGGCCAAGGTCTCGCGATGTGACTCGTCGATGTCGACGGCAATCAACGGCGCAACGGCACGTGCGGACTCGGCAGTGATCTGGCGAATGGCGTCGTTGAATTCGTCATCGCGTCGCGATCCCGAACCGAAGAGCAGCCGGAAGCCGTCGTGATCGTCGGCGACCCAGCGGAAGTAGGCACGGAAACCGAGCTCGGTCTGGCTCTTGCCGTCCGTGGCTTCAGCGGTGGCCTTGTCGATGTTGGTGCGCAGCCGGTTACCGACCTCTTCGATGAGCGCTTGGTACAGATCGCGCTTCGAATCGAAGTGTTGGTACAACACCGGCTTGGTGACGCCCGCGGCATCGGCGATGTCGTTCATCGAGGCACCGTGGAACCCGGCGTTGGCGAACACGTCGAGGGCGACGTCGAGAATCTGCTCGCGACGGGCGGGGGCGGAAAGGCGCTGCGACATAAGGAGTTACCCAATGGTAACCGGATCAGCGGGTGACCCGGGAAGAAGCCGTGACGGCGACGAATTTAGATGCCGCGTTCGCGGTCGTCCCGGTTGGCTGCCTTGATGCCATAGCCGAGGACGATCGACGGTAGGAGCAAGACGCAGCCGATCACAAGGGCAACGATGACCAGGGTGGCCATGACCGCGGTGAAGCCGAACAGGAAGGCCATGACGAAGAGCGCCATGGACAGCGCGACGAAGAGGTATCCGACTCGATTGGCCAGGAGTGTCCACTTCGCGATCTTGGCGCGCCTGACCCTGACGGGGTCGAGGGCGGCCGCGTCCCGGCTGGTGTTCGGGCTGGTCGCTTCGGAGCCTGAGGGAGTGTTCGACATACAGTCCGGACATGTTACGAGCAGGGACGACCGAGTCAGTCTGGACGACCGCATCTGATGCTGGTTCGAAGACGGGTGGGTCGCAGTGACGGTCCGAGTCGAACGCGACGGCCGGGTCACCGTCATCACCCTCGATCGGCCCGAGCGTCGCAACGCCATCGACCACCCCACGCTGCTCGAGTTGCTCGATGTGCAAGCCGACATCGCCGACCGCGCTCCGACCGAAACGCGCGCTGTCGTGTTGACCGGCGCGGCACCTGCGTTCAGTGCGGGCGCCGACTTGAACGGGGTCGAGGAAGGCCAGTTCGCCACCGACCTGCGCCGTGTCCTCGTCGGGTTCGGTGCACTGCCCGTTCCCGTGATCGCAGCAATTGACGGCCCAGCGCTGGGAGCGGGCACCCAGCTCGCAATCGCGGCCGACCTGCGCATCGCTACGCCAGACAGCCCGCTCGGCATTCCTGCCGCCCGGCTCGGAATCTCGGTCGACCACTGGACGATCCGGCGACTCCGCGCCGAGTTCACCGCGCCGGTTGCCCGGGCAATGTTGGTCGGCACGGAGAACTACTCCGCTGAGCGCCTGCACGCGTTGGGCGGCATTCATCGACTCGGTGATCTCGGCGATGCTCGCGAGTGGGCGCAACGGCTCGCGCGGTTTGCTCCGCTCACCGTCGTCGCCCACAAACGTGGCCTGGAAACAGCCGATGCCGAGCCCGACATCGACGAGACCTTCGAGATGGCGCGATCCGCGGCGTGGGCAAGCGCCGATGCCGAGGAGGGCCGCACCGCGTTCCTCGAGAAGCGCACGGCGGACTTCACCGTCACCTGAGCGTCTCGGCCCGATCCGTTTTCATTCCGAGGTGAAAGGGACTGGGCGGCGTCAGAGGTTGGGGGGAAGGAGTCGGTTGACGTTCTGGAAGAAGAAGTAGAGCGCCACGACGAACGGCATGATGCCGATCAGGGCGCCGGCCCAATCGCGACGCAGTTTGCGGCTGATCGCGTAGGCAGCGAGGCTGACGAGGGCGACGAGCATGCCCCACACGGCAACTTGGCCGTTGGCGCCCGGGTCACTGAACCACCCGTCGCTGAAGGCATCGACGATCTCGTCGCTGACTTCGGCGGCCGCGAGAGTGGTCGATTCGTCGACCACGGTGACGTCGCCCACGTTGCCGGTGATGCCGCCGTTTGACGGCTGCCCGGAGTCAGCAGCGACCGTGTCATCTGCCAGTGGATCCTCCGTACCGTCCGCCGAGGCATCGGCAGCGGTATCGGCATTCGCTTCGGACTCGTCGGGTAGCTCCGTTGCAACATCGGCGTCGATATCGGCGTCGACATCAGCTGGTTCGTCAGGTCGTCCGTAGTTGATGACGGGCTCGCCCACCGGAGCTGAATCCGTTGCCACCAACTCGCTGAAGATCACGATGCGCTTCTGTGCGGTGTACTTCGGGTGGCACGAGGTGAGCGTGAGCGTTGCCCGACTCGGATCGGCGGTGGCGACCACCCAGTACTCATTCGAGTCCACGATCTGCTGACCGGTGACGCGGTAGGTATAGCGGCCATTCAGGGTCGTGGCGATGATCTCGTCGCCGACCTCGAGCTTGTCGACATTGAAGAACGGTGACCCGTAGGTGGTGCGGTGCCCAGCGATTGCCGCATTGCCGAGCTGGCCGGGCAACGGCGTGTCGGGGAAGTGGCCGGGGCCGCGCTTCAGATCGCTGGTCTGCACGCCGGCGACGACGATGTCGCTGCGTCCAATCTTCGGAATCTCGAGTCGAGCAAGGGCGTCGCCGTTTTCGAGCTCGGGAATGTTCTGCTGCTCGACCGGGACCGGTGGCAACGTTGCGACGGGCTCGGTGGGTTGCAGCTCCGGCGCGTCGACCGCTGGCTCAGCGGGCTCAGGCTGACTGGCGTCGGCCACCGTGGACGGAGGCGCCGCGGGTGCGGTCGACGTTCCATCCTCCGGGACAAAATTCGGCGCTACCGGGGGCGTCTCGGCGAGCAACGCATCGAACTCGTTCTCGAGCTGGTTCTGTGCACGTGCGGTCTCGATGCCCGTTCCCCACAGCTGATAGGCGACGAAACCGAACATGAGGAGTCCGGTCGCAATGAGCGTCTTGCCGACGTTGCCGACCCACCATCGCCAGTCCATCGGCGGCTTCGGGCGGTCCCACTTGCGGAGGCGGCCGCGACGCGTCAATTGCGGCGCTGTCACCGGAGTGCTTGGGCTGCTTGGCGCGGTTCCTGAGGTCGTTGCGGGGGAATCCGCCGGTGCGCCGAGGTGCTCGAGTCGATCGAACGCAGAGCCAGCACTGGCTGGATCGGTACGCGCCAGATTGGCGTCAAGCTCGGACACGGACGTGAACCTACTTGCAGCAACCAACCAAATTGCAGCGATCCAGGGACTGTTTGTCAGACTGTTTCGCGAGATCGGAAGAGCA
>CAXMZV010000280.1:0-5940 GCA_964199985.1 Candidatus Ilumatobacter isfjordensis
GCCGAGATCGATGGGATCGAATGACCTCAATCTGTGCATGAGGGTTGAGGCCTGGCGCGAGTGAACCGATAATTTCTCTATGCAGGGAGCAGGTCGTCCATGACCAAACAGGTGATCACAATCAAGCACGCAACTCGATCTCATCGAGTCCGTCGCGTACTCGCGCGAAGCGCGTGTGGCGCGCTCGTCGCCGGGGTTGGATGGTCGGCGATGGCACAAGGAGCCCACGCGGCCCCCTCCCCCGTTCAGACGCCGATGTTCGCCCAGAGTCTGGTCGGTTTAGGGCAGGGGTCCGTTGGCGCCGACGTCAAGACGGTGCAGAATGCGTTGTTGGCAGCGGGTGTCGCTGTTCCTGGCGGCGCAGATGGCAAGTTTGGGCCGGCGACCCGCGGTGCAGTGATCGACTTTCAAGGACGGAAGGGCCTCGCTCAGAGTGGTGTGGTCGATGCCGCCACAGCGTCAGCGCTTGGTCTGACCAGCACCGGATCGGGCGGTGCCTCTGGCGGAGCTGCCGTGAATGGCTTGCAACAAGGTGCAAGCGGTGACGCTGTGAAGGAACTGCAGCAGAAACTGTCCGCAGCAGGTATCTATGTACCAGGCGGTGCCGATGGCCAGTTCGGCAGTGCCACCAAGACAGCTGTGTCGAACTATCAGCGCTGGAATGGTCTGACTGTTTCAGGCATCGTTGACGCAGCGACGTCCTCGAAGCTCGGGCTGTCCGGGTCATCCGGCGCAACAACGACGCCGCCCCCGACAGTGACCCCACCGACGACTCCGACGTCGTCGAACCCCTACGTGGGCCTTGCTCAGGGCGCCCGCAGTGACCTCGTCAAGGATCTCCAGTCGGCGCTCATCGGCGCTGGCGTGAACGTCCGCGGCGGAGCCGACGGGGTGTTCGGCTCTGCAACCAAGTCAGCGCTCTCGTCATTCCAACAGGCCAACGGTCTGGGAGTGAGCGGGGTTGTGTTCGAAGCGACAGCAACGAAGCTCGGGCTGGGCGTGGCTGCGCCCAATCCGGTTACACCGGCCGATCCCCCGCCGACAGTGACGCCGACGGCTGCGAATCCGTATGTCGGACTCAAGGTCGGTGCTCGCGGCGCACTTGTGAAAGACGTGCAGTCGGCGCTGATTGCTTCGGGCATCAACGTTCGTGGCGGCGCAGATGGAGTGTTCGGCAACGCGACCAAGGGCGCCCTGTCCTCGTATCAGAAGGGCAACGGCCTGACCGCCTCCGGTGAAGTGGACGCCGCCACCGCAACCAAACTCGCACTGGGCGGCACGCCCGTGACACCGCCAGCGAATCCAGCTACTCCGCCTGCCGTGTCGTCGGACAATCCGTACGTCGGCCTCGCCGTGGGCGCCAAGGGCGCCAAGGTGAAGGAACTCCAGACTGCGCTTCTGGACACCGGATTGGTCGTTCGTGGCGGCGCTGACGGTGTCTTCGGCAACGCGACCAAGTCATCCCTGCGGGCCTTTCAAAGTGTGAACGGCATCGCCCAGACCGGCGTGCTCACCCAACAGGGCGCAAAGATTCTCAACCTCGGCGCGTCCACTCCGGCGAGCGACCCGACTCCTCAGCCCAATGGGTTCGCAGGAACGCCAAAGGGGTTCCCGACCAAGGGTGAATCGAGTGAACGGGTGCGTGTGATGCAGCAGCTCGTCGTCAACTGGAAGATCAACCTCGTTGGGGGCGCCGACGGTTCGTTCGGCAATGCCACTGCCGCGGCGATCACGAAGTTCCAACAGGCCCATGGTCTCACGGTCACGGGGACGATCACCCAGGAAACGGCCGACAAGCTGGGCCTCGCTCCGACGAGCGCCACTCCCCCGCCGTCTTCGAGCAACGTCGTGATGCAACGCTTCCCGATCCAAGGCCAGTGCTTCTACGGCAACACGTGGCACGCACCTCGTGGCAACGGTCGAGTCCACGAAGGCGTCGACGTCATTGCCGCCGAAGGCAAATTCCTCTATGCCGTCGTCGACGGCACGATCACCAAACAGTACTGGGATCAACCCGGTGCATTGGCCGGCAACGGCCTTCGTGTCGCCCAAGATGACGGCACCTACTTCACCTACCTGCATATGAGCACTTTCGCTCCCGGTATCGCGGTCGGCACGAAGGTCCAAGCTGGCGACGTGATTGGTTTCGTCGGCAACACCGGCAGTAGCGCAACGCCGCACTTGCACTTCGAGATTCATCCCGGAGGCGGCGCTGCGGTGAACCCGTATCCGTACATCAAGGCAATCGATGATTGCGGCAACACGACGCCGCAGCATCAGTCATCGTTCGCCTGATCGCCACACATCAGAGAGGTCAAGAAGGAAGTCGTTCGGCGCGCAGCGCTGAACGGCGGATCTTTCCGGCGTCGTCCCGGAGCGGCTCGTCCACATATTCCACCGAACGCGGCAGCTTGTATGTCGCGAGGCGTTCGGCCAGGAAGTTCAACAATTCCGGTTGAGCGACAACACCTTCGTCGGCTTGGACAATGGCATGGACGTCGTTGCCTCGATCGTCGTTGGGAAGCCCGATCACGGCGCATGAATGCACGTCCGGGTGTTCGTTGAGTGCGTGCTCCACTTCGGCCGGATAGATGTTTGCGCCCCCGCTCAAGATCATGTCGGCGACGCGGTCACCGAGGTACAGGTACCCGTCGCTATCGAACCAGCCGATGTCGCCCAGCGATTCCCAACCGCCGTCCAGCGTCTTGGCCTCTGCGCCGAGATATTGATACGTCGGGGCCTCACGCTCAGATCGCATCCAGACTTCGCCCTGCTCCCCCACCGGGAGGTCATTGCCGTCTTCGTCGCAGATCTTCATTTCCCCGGTGGTGACGCGACCGACCGATCCTCGATGATCCAGCCACTCGGTCCCGGTGATGATCGTGACCGCCTGGGCTTCAGTGCCCGCATACAGCTCGAAGATGCGTTCGGCTCCGAGCCAGTCGATCCACGCCTGCTTCAGCCAGGCTGGGCACGGCTCGGCGAGGTGCCACACCACTCGCAGCGAGGAGAGGTCGAACCCCAAGCGCACGTCGTCGCCGAGGCGGAGGATGCGTTTCATCATCGTCGGGACCATGTACACCACGTCGCACTGGTGGGCCGCAATCGACGCGAGCGTGGTCTCGGCATCGAACCGAGGCAGCAGCACCACGTGATTGCCGGCGAGTAGTGCCTGGCACGCCCAGACGCCAGGGCCGTTGTGATAGAGCGGCCCTGGCATCATCAGCGCACCGCTGGGCAGCAACCCCAGAGGCAGCGGCGCGTCGGAGTCGTACACCGCAGGGTCGCCGGACACAATCAGTTTTGGCCTGCCCGTCGATCCGCCTGACGTGGGGGCCTTCCATGCGGGCGACGTAGCGTCAGGGAGCGGAGCGTCAGAGAGGCTCGGATCTGGTTGATGGCCAAGCGACAGGGTCTTCGAGGTTGCCGGAAGGAGATCGACGGAGTCGCCAGGAGCGCCGATGACCACCTTGGAATTCGCAAGTTCCACGATTGCCGCAAGCTCACGGGCAGGGAGCTTCGCTGAGGTCGGCTGGGGTATTGCTCCGACCATCCAGCACGCCACGTACGCAACAAACCAGTCGGTCGAATTCGGCAAAGAGACGGTGACATAGTCGCCGACGCCAACGCCGAGACCCTGCAGCTCCCGACCGAGACGGGTGGCCGCGGACTGCAGCTCCCGTCGAGTCAGCGAGCTGTCGAGGCACGTGACCGCTGGCTGGTCGGGATCTTCCGACGCGAGCGATGCGAGACGAGCAGGGAACGACATCAGCGCCATCGGCAGAGTCTGTCCGGTTGGCCGTCTTCGCCCGGTGTCGGAGATTTCTCAACGTGGCGCATGGAGCACCTGGTATCAGAGGAATTCAACGCCCACAACAACTGACTGGCGTACGGTGGGCAGCATGTGGGAACGGCCAGCGTCGGATCAGATCGATCCGGACGTCATCGAGATCCCGATGTTCGTCACCAGTATCGAGGTGCCCGAACGCGAGTCGGGGCTCGACGATGATGACGAGCGCACGGTGATTGCCGTCGATCCGGCGTTGCTGCCACGGCAGGGAACGGGAACATGGCCGAACGGCGAGCGTGCCGTGCGCCTGGGTAACGCCGAAGAGATTCTGATCACGCTCCCGACCAATCCGTTCGAAGCAATGGATGTCGCCCGATCTGGGCAGCCGTTCACGGCGCCGATCCCCGGGCTGCGGGTCATCCTCGAATCGCGTCGCGACGGCGACTTCGAGGTGTCGTGGAAGGGGGCGCTCCGTGCTCCGATTCGGTGGCGCAAGGTCAGCCTGCGGCTGTACGCATCGCCATCGCTGAACGTCACGGTGATGACCATCGTCCCCGACAAAGCGCGGAAGATCTCGAGCCGATCGTTCGTTCGCGTCGGGCTGCGTGTCGCCCGCCAGCTCGCTCGACAGATCGAAGCCCAGATGGGGGTCCGGAACATCTGAGCGCTCGAGATGGTTCAACGTCGCATGAGCCTGTCCAACACCGTCACCCCGGCGACCGAGCCGCAGTCATCGGACTGCCAGTCGTTTCTCGTGGTGTGTCATACGGTGTCGGCGCGACGGCTGGTCGTAACGGTGCTCGTGACGCTTGCAGCAATCGTTGCGAGCTCTCTGGTTGCGTGGAACGGCAACGTCGCAGGCTGGGAGCGCTCCATGCTGGAGTTCATCAACGGCTGGCCTGACTTCCTCGAGCCGGTGTTCTGGATCTTGCAACAGCCCGGTGTGCTCTTCGCCCCGGTCGTCGTCGGCCTCGTCGTCGTTGCTCAGACGAGACAGTGGCAACACTTCGCCGTCTTCGCCCTGGTCCTCCCGCTCAAGCTGGGTATCGAGAAGGGCCTGGTCAAGCAGTTGGTGCAGCGCGAGCGGCCGTTCGTCTCAGCGGGCGAGTGGGTCAACGTTCGAGGCCCGGCGTTCGAAGGACTCAGCTTTCCGTCGGGCCACACGACCACGGCGTTTGCCACAGCGATTCTGCTCTCTGCCTTTCTCCCGAAGCGTTGGCGCCCGGTCCCGATCGCCTGGGCAGCGATCGTGGGCATCGCTCGGATCTACTACGGCGAACACAACGCACTCGACGTCGTCGCCGGCGCAGTGCTCGGCACCCTGTTCGCCACGGCGCTCTGGTTCGTCTTTCTCAACCGCTTCGCACACCCAGACTGCAGTTGTGAGGACCGATGACGCCGGCTGCCCTGCTCAACGAAGATGACCTGAGCGTGGATCACGAGATCCCGCAGGATCCGGCGGGGACGCCCCACCGACCACATGTCCGGTCCCCCGTTGACGTACTTCGGCTGATCGTGGCTGTGGTACTTGTGGCGTTCGGCGTCGGTGTGGCCAATCTGTTCGACTCTGCGTTTCTTGGACTGAGTGACGACGGGTCCACCGCATTGGAAGGGCTACCCGACTGGGCAATCGACCTTCCCGCGATTGCGCTGGCGGTCACACTGCTGTCCTCGATCGCGGCATTGGCCGTGTGGACGTTCTTCACGCGCCGGTTCCGCCGGCTTACGATCTTTGCGCTCGCGTTGGCGCTGGCAACCGTTCTCAGTGTTGCGATCGGCGAATTGATCTTCATGATGATCGACGGTCCGGTCCGCGACGCGTTCGACACTGCAGGGCCGGCATTCCGGTTCGCTCGCGCCGACGGCACCGTGCATCCGGGTGATCCGCTGCTCGCTGGGTCGGTCGCATTGCTGGGAGTCGGAACGTCGTACGTTCGTCGGTCAGTTGCCCGTCGCCTGGCGGTCCTCATCGGGTTGTACGCGGCGATCTCGGTCGTGGGCACCGGAGTGCCGGCGATTGCCACGCTCACCGACGTTGGCGTTGGTCTGTTCGCCGCATCGCTCCTGCTGCTCATCTTTGGACGTCACGATTTGGCGCCGAATCGCCCCGAGATCGTCTAAGCACTGGACTCGATCGGGATCCACGTCGT
>CAXMZV010000281.1:0-5890 GCA_964199985.1 Candidatus Ilumatobacter isfjordensis
CGGCACGATGCCAGCAGCGACGCAGGCGGCCGATCCGCCACTGGAGCCGCCCGTGGTGCGAGTCAGATCCCACGGGTTCGCGGTCGGCCCGTAGGCCAGCGGCTCGGTCGTGATGATGCCCCCCAGTTCGGGAGTGTTGGTCTTGCCGCAGATCACGAGCCCCGCTGTCTCGAAGCGGCGGGTGAGCTCCGTGGTCTCCGACGGTCGATAGTCGAGATCGCGCAGGAACTGCATGCCCTCGTGGAACGGCTCGTCGGCGAGCTCTTGGCCCAGGTCCTTGAGCACCATCGGCACACCGCTGAATGGACCGTCGGGCAGGCCCGCTGCCACCTGCGCCCTCGCGCGCTCCGCCAGCAGGTGAATCACCGCGTTGAGTTGAGGATTGACCGCATCGAGCCGCGCCAGCGCCACTTCCAACAACTCCAGAGGCGAGGTCTTCCCGTCGCGTACGAGTGCGGCCTGCGCTGTCGCGTCCATCCATCCCACATCAGCCATGGAACATTTCTAGTCGCTCCACAGAACCCGAGTTTTCTCCACGGGGACCAGCAGGTCGCCGAGTCGTCGGCGACCAGAACACTCAGCGTCGACGTCAATTCCGTCTGTATCCGCCAATGCTTGCCGCAGGAGCGCCTCTTATCGTTCGATGAACTCGTGACGGTCGCCAGTCATCGGCAAACGAACTCGGGTTGCATGGGAACATGACGAAAGCAGTATTTGACGGAGTGGTGATCGCCGAGAGCGACAATGTGAAGCGTGTCGAGGGCATGAGCTATTTCCCGATCGCCGACGTCGACGCCAATCATCTGCTCGACAGCCCGACGACGTCCCGATGCTTCTGGAAGGGCAAGGCCAGCTACTTCCACGTGCAGGGCAACGACGACGTGGCCCCGAACGGCGCATTCACCTATCGCAAGCCGTGGCCCCTTGCGAAGGGACTCGTGAGCGACCGAATCGCGTTCTGGCAGGGAGTGGAGATCGTCGACGAGGTGTGACAACCGGGGAGGTTGTCCCTGGCGTGATGGTGAGGCACGTGGGTGATGGGTTATCAGCGGCGACACCGCGACGTCTCGTCTGAGGATTCGTGAATCTGTGGAACAATTCGCGAGTGTCCTGAGAGGAGACGGAAATGAACGAGACGTACGACGTCATCGTCGTTCTGGTGCTCGAACGCGAGACCGCCTTTCGCGATCGCGTCCGGGGTGAGTTGCTCGCGCCCTGGGGAGTTCAGGAGGTCGAAGCGCTCGGCCTACGCGACGTCGTCGAGTCGGTTCCGCATGCGAACCTGATCACTCGTCATGTCGGCTACGACGAAACGCTCTCCGCTGGCGAGGCAGAAGCACGCGCGTTCGACTTCGCCGGAATCGTGCCGAGTGGAGGGTGCATCGGGGTTGGTCATCACCAACTCCAAGAGCTGCTACTCGCGCAAGCGACCCGAGACGGCGCAACGGTCCTGCGAGGAGTGAGGAGCGCTCGCGTCGCGCCAGGAGACGCTCACTCGGTGGACTTCGTGCTCGACGGGGACGAACGGACGGCGACATGCCGCCTGGTGGTGGCCGCAGACGGCCGCGAGCCCGGCATTCGGAAGAGCCTCGGGATCGAGCTGCACGCCACCGATCGCCGGGTGATCATGGCCGGAATGCTCGTCGATGGGGCGTGGGACTGGCCGTCTGATCAACAGGCGACGGGTGTCGAGGGCGACCTCCACTATCTCGTGTTCCCGTAATCCGATGGTCGCGTCCGGCTGTACGGGGCGTGGGACATCGCTGACCCACACCGCTTCTCGGGCCCGGGTCGTGAGCGACGCTTCCTCGAGTCGTTCCGCCTGTCGTCGTTTCCGGAGTCGGGCGCGATCGCCGACGGCGAGCCGGCAGGTCCGCTCGCCGGATATCCGATGGCCGACACCTGGACCGACGTGGTCGCATCAGACGGCATCGTGTTGGTCGGCGACTCGGCGGGATGGAGCGATCCGGTGATCGGTCAGGGCATGTCAGTCGTGTTCCGTGACGTACATCTCGTCACCGACGCCATCACTGCCGGCGACGACTGGTCGACCAGTGCATTCGAGCCGTACGCCCAAGAGCGACGGGAGCGGATGCGCCGACTGCGTTTCGCCAGCGCTGGGAGCAACTTGAGCAACGGGTTTGGTCCAGAGGCGGCCGCCACGCGGATCAGATTGCGCGAAAAGTTCGACGTCGATCCGATGAGCATGCCCGTGATCAGCGCATTCATCGGGCCGTGGGTACTCCCCGAGGAGGCATACTCCGACGACGCTTGGAACGCTCTCGTCGCTGGCTGACAGCACGCGCCGCGTCGGGCGGAACGCTCATGCGGCAGCGGCGATCCGCTTGAGTAGTTCGCGAGTTCGAGCGCGGTCGTCGGGTGTGAGGCCGAACTCGGATGCTGCATAGTCCGTGACCCCGGCAGCGGCCAGGCCGCCGAGCAACTCTTCGATCTCGGCTTCGGATCCGATCATCGCGAGGTCGCCCGTCTCGGCGATTCCCTCGCGCTCGAACATCGCCTGATACGACGGCAATTGCGCGTACATGGCGGTGTTCGCTGTGAGCCGACGCCGCGCTGGCGTCGGGTCGTCGGTGACGCAGATCGGCAAGGTGGCGATGATCTTCGGCGGTGGACGATCAGCGGCGGCCGCAGCCTGTGAGATCGTCGGCACGATGTGGCTACGAATGGTCTTCGGTCCAACCCACGCGAGGTTCGTGCCAGCAGCGAGACGGCCCGCGACCTCGAGTGACTGCGGCCCCAAGGCTGCCACCGTCACTTCTGGCGGCGCTGACACCGGGTAAATGGTGTCAGCCTTCGCCGAGATCGTCTGCCCGTGCACGTCAACGTGGCCCGATTCGATCATCGGCATCAGCACATCGAGGTACTCGCGGAGGTGGCGAATCGGCTTGTCGTCGTAGATGCCGAGGTCCGCCATCATCACCTTGTGCGACATGCCGATGCCAAGCGAGAGGCGTCCTCGGATCGCGGACTGCGTCGTCAACGCCTGGCCCGCCAGCGCAACTGGATGACGCGGGTACGTCGGAATGATCGCCGTACCAAGTTCCATCCGCTCGACCGACTGACCGATGACGGCAATCGCTGTCAAGGCATCGAAGCCACCGACCGGGTGCTCGGCAAGCCAGTAGCTGGAGAAACCGTCGGCCTCCGCAGCGAGCGCGTGCTGCGTGAAACCGGCGATGTCGGACCGCCCGAGTTGTGTGGTGGCGTTGATTCCGATCCTCATCCCGCCTGCTTACCAGGTCCAAGGGCGGGTCAACCGAGGCGGATTCAACCCGGCGTCACGAAGGCCCGGATGCCAATCGTCGGACTTGCTCGTTCCCACCGATTTTCCCTGCGTGACCTCCCCGTGGCTGAGCGCCCGACCCCTTCGATTTCGACGCACGCAACCTCCGCCTTGCCGATGACGCACGCCGAACTCGAACTGTCGACAATGGCCGACAGCTCTGCGGTCGGCCTGTCCGCGTCGCTGGCATTGCTCGATGACGTCGGCGCTCACCAGAGCTCGTAGAACCCGCTCCATACTGAGCAGTCTCCGACACCACGAGACCCGCTCAGGATCGGGCACTGAGGATCGGCGGCCGCCCGGCCCAAGAGCCGAGTGCGGTCGGTCGGCGGGCGGTGGTGGCAAGACCGGAGCCATGTGGACTCCAACGTCTACGCTCCTGCGATCGGCTGGGACGCCGTTCGAAGAGCCGAAGGAGGATGGCAGTTGAACGATGGTGAGCGTCAGCGCCAGGAAGAGGATCCCGGATCGGGCTTCGGCGGTCTGAGGCACCGAGCCAGGTACCGATTCGACAATCTGCTGTCGAAGGGCACCTCGGCGGTGCTCATCTGGCTCGGCGCGATCACGTTCGCCACCGTCGTCCTCAGCTCTCTGCTGCTGGCAGCGGCGGGTGTCACGTTCGCGAGCAGCAACGGTGACTCATTCATCGAGGACTTCTGGCAGAGCCTGCTCCGGACAATGGACCCCGGGACCATGGCCGGTGATGTCGGTTGGGGGCAACGGCTCCTCGCGCTCGCGATCACGCTCTTCGGGATTCTCGTCGCCGGCACCCTGATCGGCGTCATCGCAAGCGGCGTCGAGGACCGGATCGACCACATGCGTCGCGGTCGGAGCGTCGTGATCGAGACCGACCACATCGTTATCCTCGGTACGTCTGGGCGGCTCCCGGTCGTGGTCGATCAACTGGTGACGGCCTACCGTCGACGCGGCGGACGGACGCTCGTCGTCCTGGCTGATCGCGATCCGAGTGAGATGGTCGACGCCGTCAGCGCGGTCGTCGAGGACAACCACGGCAGCCGCCTGGTCTATCGGAGCGGTGACCCGACGCTGCGACGGGACCTGGAACTGGTTCGGCTCTCGACAGCGCGGACCGTGATCGTCCTCGCGGGAGCCGACGGGGACGTCGGTGTCGTCAAGACCGTGCTGGCCGTCGGAGCGCAGCTGGGTGGCTTCCATGGAATCTCGATCGTCGCCGAACTCACCGATTTCTCGACCGCCGACAAACTGGGACGGGCGTGTGGCTCGATGGTCCACCCCATCCTCGCCACCCAGGCCTCCGCTCGGGTAGCAGCGTTCGCGCTCCGGGAAGCGGGACTGAGCCAAGTGATCGCTGAGTTGTTCGACTTCCGAGCCTGCGATCTCTATATACGAGACGATGCCGCGCTGATCGGTCGACGGTTCGATGAGGTCGTCGGCCGCTACGTACGCGCACGTCCGCTCGGACGCGTGCGGCCCAGCGGCGACATCGAACTCAACCCTCCCCCCGACACCGTGTTCGAGACGGGTGACCGACTCGCGGTGCTCGCACAGGATCGCACGGCGCTCGAAGTGCAGTCGTCGTCGGCGCCTGCTCCGGGTCCCGACACCGGGGCCGTCAGTGCAACCGAGAACACCGTTGAGCCTGCACATCTGCTGATACTCGGCTGGAGCGAGTTCGGTGCACAACTCGTCGAGAACTGGGCCCGCAACGCGAATCCTGTGTCGACGGTGGAGGTCCTGACCGACGACGTTCAGCACAGCAAGGCATCGTCGAAGGTCGCCGCACTCGGCCTCGACGGTGCAGTGGTGTCGATTGGCGATGACCCGACCGATCGTCTCCTTCGGCCTGCCGGACGGCCGGTCATCACCACCGTCCTCTTCCTCGCGGACCACGAAGTCGACCCCACGGAGGCTGATGTGAGTGTCCTGCTCGATCTCGCCGTGCTGCGAGCGGCGTTGCTCGACGACGTAGTGCCGCGCCTGGTCGTGGAACTTCGCGAGGTCGACAGTGTTCCGCTCCTCGACCTCCCCGGAGCAGACGACTACGTCGTGAGTGACGCACTCGCCAGCAAGTTCATCGCACAGCTCGCCGACCAGCCCGACCGACGCCAAGTTTTCCTCGAACTGTATGACCCGTCGACTTCGACACTGCGAATCGACGACGTGGTCGAGTTGGGGCTGGTCGGCGAGTTCGACGTGCGCACTCTCTGGACCGCAGCGTACGAGCAGGGATTGATCGCGATCGGTTGGAGACACTCGATCGAGCGTGGCGGCGAGTTCGTGCTGAACGCGCCGGCGACCGACCAGGTCGAGTTGCGACCGGGCGATCAGCTCGTCTCTGTCGGTTGACCAGAGGGTGTCCGCCTAGCGCTCCGCGAGCATCGATGTCAGCACATCACTGGCTCGGGTGATGGTTGCGTCGTTGTCTTGCGCGTTTGCGACGACGAAGGACGCTGCGACGACGAGCCCATCGACGCGACCGGCGTCGTCGGTACCGTCGATCGTCCCCTCGACGAGGTCGAAGGTTCCGCCGAACATCGGCTCATCGAGGTCGCACCCGGCGATTGCTCGAAACGCGTCGATCCAGACCTGACTCTCAGCGGCACT
>CAXMZV010000282.1:0-5888 GCA_964199985.1 Candidatus Ilumatobacter isfjordensis
CACCGTCGCCGTCAGGGAGGTCGTAGTCGAGAATGACGACATGTGGCTGGACCGCACCGACGCGGTCGATTGCTTCCGCTGCGGTGCCGACCGACTCGATCACGGCCACCTCGCCGCTCGCCGACAATGCAGCAGTCAACAACTCGGTGAGTACTCGATGGTCGTCGACGATCAACACTCGGACCGGAGGTTTCGACGGGGTTTCGTTCACGGTGCTCTCGGTCTCGCTCTCGTGGTTGAGGGGTCCTGTCGATGTGGCAGAGTTCGGTGTGAGGGGTTTGAAACGATGACCACGAACTCAGCACAATCGTCGCACACCGCACGGTCGTCTCGTCGCGTCAGACATGACCTCGCTGAGGCGCTGAATGTCATCGGGCTCGCTGCCGAACTTGGTGGTAGCGGCGTGGTCGACCCACTCGACGCGTTGGAGCAGATCGCCGCACTGGTGAAGGAAGCCGGCGAACACCTCGATGCACTCGAGGTGCCCCTGGGTACGGCCCAATCGGAACGGCCGGATCTTGCCCCCGGCGTGGCGACCGTCGATCAGGCGTCGGCGCAGGCGAACATTCTCGAAGGAGTGGTCCGACACGCCCCGCTCGCGGAATCGCTCGATGCGATCGTCGCCGCCATCGAGAACCAGCTTCCTGATACCGCCTGCTCGGTCTTGCTCCTGCGGCACGGGTGTTCGCTCCATCACGGTGCGGCGGCGAAGCTTCCTGCTGCCTATCGGGAAGCGATCGACGGGGTCAGTATCGGGCTGGGCCAGGGTTCGTGTGGCACCGCGGCGTTCACCGGCCGGCCGGTCGTCGCAAGTGACGTCACGACCGACCAGAACTGGGTGGAGTTCCGCGACGTCGCGACGACACACGGGTTGCGATCGTGCTGGTCCACGCCGATCGTCGCTGCGGAGGGTGGTGAGGTGCTCGGCACGTTCGCCGTCTACAAGACGAAGGTGTGGGCCCCCGACCGGGTCGCGGTCCGGCTGGTGGAACGGTTCACGTATCTCGCGGCGGTCGCCATCGAGCATCACCGCCTGTTCGGCGCGCTGGCCGAGAGCGAGTCACGCTTTCGCAGCGCCTTTGAGGGGGCCGCTTCCGGGATGGCACTCGTGCAACTCGACGGCACGCTCCTCAAGGTCAACCCGGCGATGTCCACGATGCTGGGACTGCGAGAGCACGCGACGCTGACGACGAATCTGCTCGATCTCATCGATCCGACCCACCGTCGCCAGATCACCGATGCCTGGGAGAATCTCGCCGGGGGCGCGGTGGCATTGCCCGTCGACCAGCGGAGTATCAAGGTGCCACTCGCAGCGCCGCACGACGCCGAGACCGTGTGGGTGTCGCTGAGCACCTCGATCATCACCGACGAATCTGGTGGCCAGCGGTACTTCTACGTTGTGGTCCGCGACATCAGTGCCGGCCGGCGCCATCTCGAGGAGCAGCGGGCACGAAAGATCGCAGAAGCTGCCAACAAGGCCAAGACCGACTTTCTCGCCCTGGTCAGCCACGAGCTCAGAACACCGCTGAACGCCATCCTCGGATTTGCTCAGGTCATGCAGATGGTCGACCTCGATCTCGCCCAGCGCACCGACGGTGTCGACCAGATCGTCTTGGCTGGTTCACATCTTCGTGACCTGATCAACGAACTGCTCGACCTGTCTCGCATCGAAGCAGGTCAGCTCTCCGTCGTTGTCGAGGAAATCGACTCCGCCGCTGCGATCGGCGAGGTGCTGGACCTCGTGCGGCCACTGGCGACAACGCGCGACATCGAACTGATCGAGAATCCTCGGACGGCCGTGGTCCATCCGGTCCATGCCGATCGACGATGTTTCCGCCAGGTGCTGATCAACCTGGTCGCCAACGCGGTCAAGTACACACCGGTCGGGGGTCGCGTTCGAGTCGACGTCACGACGGTCGCTGACGAGATGGTGCGCATCGGCGTCACCGACTCTGGCCCGGGCATCTCGTCGGATTCGATCGCCGAAGTGTTCCAACCGTTCCACCGGCTCGAACGAGATGGGCAGGCGAGCTCGGAAGGAACCGGCCTGGGGCTTGCCCTCAGCGCCCGACTGATGGACGAGATGAACGGCAGGATCGGCGTGGAGAGCACGCTGGGGACGGGGAGTTGCTTCTGGGTCGAGTTTCCCCGAGACACCGTGCCTTCACCTTCGGGCTGCGACCAGATCACCCAGCTGGTCGACACGTTCGAGCAGTGACGGCAGGTCGACCGGCTTCGACACGAATCCGTCGAAGCCGCTGTCGACGGTGTCGCGGACGACGTCGGGTGAGTCGGCGCCGCTGACGGCGAGCAGCCCGATTGCGGCGGTGCCGGGCATGGAGCGCAGCGTTCGCGCCAGGAAGCATCCGTTGCGTTCCTGGCCCAGGTTGTTGCCGCCGGCGTTCGCAAACGTCAGATCAGACAGCACGACATCGGGGTGCTCCGCTGTTGCCTGGCTGATGGCTTCTTCCACCGATGTTGCCGTGGTCACGGTGTGGCCAGCTGATGTGAACGCCAGGCGCATGAACGTCACCGTCGCCGGGTGGTCATCGACGATCAGGATCAGCATGGCTGGTGGCACCTTCTTGCGAACCAGGGCGGAGTGTCGGATCGTAGCCAGAGGTCTCAGGGCGGGCCTGACGCGAATGCACCGTCGCGATGACGCATGCGGCCCTGGCTCGCTGATCGGCGCGTCGTTACGTTCGCTCCAGACACCGATATCGCCTGTCAGCGATACATGAGCGAAGGGGAACCTTGTGGGAAGAGTTGAAGGCAAAGTTGCATTGATCACCGGAGGAGCGAGGGGCCTCGGTGAAGCCACCGGGCGCACCATGGCGAAGGAAGGTGCCACCGTCATCCTCACCGATCTGCTCGACGAGGAAGGCGAGGCGTTGGCCGCGTCGATCAACGCCGAAGGTGGAACCGCTGAGTACATCCATCAAGACGTGACCGACGAAGCGCTGTGGGACACGATCACGTCCGGCATCGTCGACCGTCACGGCCGCCTTGACGTGGTCGTCAACAACGCCGGAATCGTGCTCGACGCAAACGTCGAAGACACGACCCTCGAAGGTTGGCGTCACGTCAACGCCATCAACAGCGAAGCGGTGTTCCTGGGGACCCGTGCTGCGATCAAAGTGATGAAGGACCAGGACCCACAAGGCGGGTCGATCGTGAACATCTCCTCGATCGCCGGCCTCGTCGGCATCGACAACCTTGCGGCGTACAACGCGTCGAAGGGTGCGGTGCGCTTGTTCACCAAGTCGGCTTCTCTCCATGTCGCCAAGGCGGGCTACAACATCCGCGTGAACTCGGTGCATCCGAGCTACACGTGGACGCCGATGGTGCAGCTCCTCGGTGACAACACCGGCGACCGTGACGCCTTCTTCGACGCGCTCGGAGAGGCCCACCCCCTCGGTCGGCCCGGCGTGCCGATGGACGTTGCGTGGGGTGTGCTGTATCTCGCGTCCGACGAGTCCACGTGGGTCACGGGCTCCGAGCTCGTCATCGACGGTGGCATCACAGCCCAATGACGATGACCACTCAACCAGAAGGATTGATCTCATGAAGCTCGCTCTCTACCTGCCGAACTTTCGCGACGAGGTGACGGTCAAGGAGCTCGAAGACCTCACCCAACTCGCTGAGGATCTCGACTTCGATTCCGTCTGGACGCTCGACAGGATCGTCGTCCCCGAAGCATCCGATCGCGAAGAGCTCGTCAACTCGTTCGGCATGATGGAGGGGTTCCCGAAACAACTCCCCGTGTCCGCCCGCGGCCAGTGGTATCAGGGCTGGCCGCTGATCCCGTGGCTTGCCGCGAAGACTTCGAAGGTGCGTATCGGGATGAGCATCACCGACACGCCGTACCGCGCCCCCGGCGTACTCGCTGCTGAGCTTGCCACCGTCGACCACCTCTCGAACGGCAGGCTCAACGTGGGCGTTGGGGCCGGCTGGATGCCGGAGGAATTCGCAGCGGCGAGCGCGTCCCACATCTTCCCGAAGCGTCACAAGCACGTGCGCGAGACGATCGAGATCATGCAGGGCATCTGGACGAACGAGCTCTTCGAATACCACGGCGAATTCGCCGACTTCGACAGCTGCGGTTTCGGAGCGAAGCCGATCCAGGACCCGCACCCGCCGATCTTCATGAGCGGGCTCAAGGACCCGAAGCGATCGGCAGATCGCATCGCGAAGTACAACCTGGCGGGTTGGATCGGGATCCAGGACAGGCCCGAGGAGCTGGCGGAGTGGCGCAGTGCAATGGCCCGCGAACTCGATGAACTCGATGGTCCGCACTCCGTCGACGATCTTGAGATCTGCAGCATGTGCTGGTTCGTGATCACGGACGAGAAGAGTGATCAATCCAACCTGGGCAAGGGCAGCAACCTGCTGATCGGAACCGCGCAACAGATCGCAGACAACCTCAAGCGGATGAAGGAGGCCGGTCTCACGATGCCGCTCATCTGGCCGCCGTTCACGGACGTGCCGGTGTCGAAGACACTCGATGACCTCAAGCAGCTGAAGGAAGAGATCATGCCGCAGGTCGACGCGATGTGAGAGACACTCGCGACTTCCGTGCAACGGAGAGCGCCCGTCGATCCCTGACAGGCGGTGGCATGGTCTCGGTCGTCGTCCCGCGGCGATGACAGCGAGCTATGGCTGGCGGACTGGGGATGCGACCAGAAACACCTGTCGAATGTCATCATGGGAGTAGACGCCCTCGGTGTGAATCTCGAGTGTCTCCCGCAGATCGCCGATGAGGCAGGAACCCGACTCGTTGATCACTGAAGTCACGGGAGGGCGAACGTCGAGGTGGCTCCATTCCTGGCTGTCGCCGAGGCGAACAATGACGAGCTCGTATGGTTCGTCGTGGTGCTCGACGTGGATGAGGACGCTTGTTGCGACGTCGAAGAGAGGCGGTGGTGCCAGACCAAACCTGGCACCTGTGGACATGTCGTCGCCGCGGTATTGGCGATGCCCGCATGAGACGTTGCAAGCATCTCGCCGTGGCTGCCACGACCTCGCAACGACTTGCTTCAGCGCGCCGAGCGAGTCCGGGTTGCTCATCGACTACGGGTACGGGCACACAACGCGATGACGGGCGTCGGTTGGGTGACGTTGACTGAATTCCTCCGGTGCGTTCCACCGCCTCCGTGTCCTGTCAGAGGGAGATGCCCGGGCAGTTGAGCGTGGCGATGTCGCCGAGGTCGGCGGTCAGGACGCCACCGATGATCGAGCTGGCCGTCGGTGTCAGTTCGGTAAACGATGGTCGACCGATGGTCTGGCTGATCACGTTCCAGACGCCGCCTCCGGTGTCCTCGGCTGACGCACGCGACAGCGCCGTTGCCGAGCACGACATCCCGCTCTGGCGAGTCGTCGTCGCTCCGACTGGTGCGACGAACGGTGAGCCTCCGTCGGTGAAACGGAACAGACAACCATCACTGTCGGCACCGAACACGCCGAGGTTGAGGGTGGCCGCCCCCGAGCCGGCCACAGCGAGGAATTCATCCGCGCCGCCGCCGTCGACCTGAACAGCACCCAGCACCTCGACGAAGCCGGCGCCGACACCGGTGACCTCCAACTCGCTCGCCGACCCAACAGGAAGATCGAGTCGCATCCGCCACTGGCTTGCGGCCGGGTCGAAGTAGCTGGTCAACGTGTCGTCGGCGGTGCCGTCACCGATGCCGTCAACGGTCACCGTGTTCACCTCGAGTGCGCCCGCTGGGATGGCGGCGAACACGCCACACGGTGCCGGAGGTGGCGGCGGCGGCGGCAATGTTGGGGTCGGTGTGGTTGTCGTTGCGGGAGGCAACGTGGTCGTTGCTGCGGGCACCGTGGTTGTTTCGGCCGGGGTCGTGGGCGGCGCGACGGTGGTCGTCTCGGCTGGC
>CAXMZV010000283.1:0-5885 GCA_964199985.1 Candidatus Ilumatobacter isfjordensis
CGCCACGTGGAGCGAACACGGAAGGGCAAACAGGCCAGCGTCGCGTTCGGGATCGTCGCCGTGTCGTTGGCAATCGCGGCGTGCGCCGGAGGAAGCGACGAGGCAACGATCGAGGCGCCCGCACCGACCCCCGGGCCAGTCAACACCGTTCCGTTCGACCCGCCGGCGACCACCGTGGCCGAAGCGCCAGCGCCGGACACCGAGCCGCCAGTCGCTGAGACGGCCGCCGAGACTTCGGCACCGGCCACAGAGCCAGCGACAACCACCACGACGCTGGCACCGGACCCTCCGCCGCCCAACGAACTGTTCGACGCGGTGAACTTCGACCTCGAGTTCGTCAGCGATGTCGACAAGCCCACCGCCGTTGCGTGGCGCTCCGACGACCCGGCGATGTACATCAGCACCCAGCCGGGGCCGATCTATCGCATGCTCGATGGCGAGACGACCGTGGTGGTCGATCTCACCGCAGAGACGTTCGAAGACCTGCCGGGATCCGAGCGCGGCATCCTCGGGCTGGCATTCGACCCACGCGGTCGCCGGATGTTCGTCAACATGACCGACACGGAGCAAGACACCCGGGTGATCTCGTTCGAACTCGACGGCGGAGTGGTGATTCCCGACTCCCGGCGTGAAGTGCTGTTCATCGATCAACCCGCCGTCGGCCACAACGGCGGGCGCATGCTCTTCGACGATGCCGGCAACCTCTACATCGGTTCCGGCGATGGCGGCGGCAGCAACGGCCGCGACGCCCAAGACACGTCGAAGCTGCTCGGTGCGATCCTGCGCATCACCCCCAAACTCGATGCCGAGGGATACGACATCCCCAGTGACAATCCGTTTGCCGAGGGCCAGGAGCGCGCCGGGGCCGATCGTCCCGAAGTGTGGGCACGCGGCTTCCGTAACCCGTGGACGTTCTCGATCGATGAACCCACCGGGGACCTGTGGGTCGGCGACGTCGGCAACAACGAGTTCGAAGAGATCAGCGTGATGCGCGGCGGCACCAGTGGACTGAACTTCGGCTGGTACTGGTTCGAAGGCAACGACCGTCGCCGCGGCGACGCTCCCGAGGGCATGGTCCCGCCGGTGTACGACTATCCGCACTCGCAAGGAGTGGCGGTGATGGGTGGCCACGTGTATCGAGGTGACCTGATCCCCGAACTTCGCGGCGCCTACCTGTTCGGTGACCTCACCGGGCCGATCTGGGCCATCGGCGAGCAAGGTGTGTCACGCCTGTCGGCGCCGAACGTGAGCACGATGACCGGCTGGGCCGAAGACCCGAACGGCGAGTTGTACGTGATGAGCCTGCAGGATGGCGTTGCCCGCCTCGTCCGTTCTGGCTGACACACTGCGGCCGTGGACGGCTACCAACTGACGATCGTTCTCGTCGCCGTCGTGATCGGTTCAGTGTCCAAGGCGGTCACGGGCATGGGCCTCCCCGTCATCGTCATTCCCGTCGCCGCACTGTTCGTCGACATCGAAGATGCCGTCGTGATCATTGCGCTGCCGAACCTGCTGGCGAACGGCGTGCTCGCCACACGGGAGCGTGCCCACTTGCCCGACACCCGCAATCTGGGCGCGCTGGCCGTCGCCGGTGTCATCGGCGCCGTGTTCGGCACGCTGCTGTTCGTCAACGTGCCGGACGAACCACTCGTGCTTGCGTTGATCGTCGCCATCGCGTTCTACATCACCATGTTCTTCCTCAAGCCCGACCTGCGCACGAATGCCGAGCAGTCGCGCCGCTGGTCGCCAGCCGTCGGTGCGCTGGCGGGAACGTTCCAAGGCGCGATCGGCATCAGCGGACCCATCGTCGGATCGTGGATTCACAGCTTTCGACTTTCGCGCGGCGCACACATCTTGTCCGTCACGACGTTGTTCTTCTTCTCCGGGCTCGCGCAGTTCGGCGTACTCGCAGCGAACGGCGAACTGTCGGGCCGGGTCGTCGCCACGCTGCTCGCGTGTATCCCCGTCCTGGCCACGATTCCACTTGGCACACGATTGCGCGACCGGGTGTCGGGCCGCGGGTTCGATCTCGCCATCGTCGGGATGCTCGGGGTGTCGTCGATTGCACTGTGCGTTCGAACGTTCGTGTAGCTACGGTTGGGATCACACAAACGGGGAGCTCACAGATCGGTGGGCTGAGAGGGTGACACGTCGTCATCGACCCGAGAACCTGATCCGGGTAATGCCGGCGGAGGAACCGAGTGAACGAACACATTGTCGTCATCAGCGGGTCGGCACCCCTTGCCCCCCACGTGATCGACGCGCTCTCTGACGAGGCGATCATCCTGGCGGTCGATGGCGGACTCGACCACGCGCTCGCGGCCGGACTCACGCCGTCGGGATTGATTGGAGATCTCGACTCGGTGAGCCCGGCCGGGCTGGCGTGGGCCGAAGCACATGCGACGATTTCGCGCCACTCGGCGGACAAGGACCAGACCGACACTGAATTGGCGCTCGCATTCGCCGCCGACATGAACCCGGCGCGACTCACCCTTGTCGGTGGCGGCGATCGGTTTGACCACAGCATCACCGCGATTGGAGCCCTCGGGCATCTCGGGCTGACGTCAGTTCCTCGGCTCGACGGATGGTGGAACGGCGAACACCTCGACGTACTGCATGGTCCGGGCGAACTCAAACTCGACCTCGCTCCGGCCTCGACGCTGTCGCTCGTTGCGCTCCATGGCCCGTGCACAGGTGTCTCGATCAGCGGCACGAGGTGGACGCTCGACGGTGTCGATCTCGCCTCGCTCGTCGGCCGGGGTGTGAGCAACGAGGTCGGCGCCGACGGCATCGCCACCGTTCGCGTCTCCACCGGCGTGCTGACGATCTTCAACACCGCGGCTCCCACTCCCCCAACGAAGGAATTCCCATGACTACCCGAACGCTTGCATCTGGCCTCGCCGCTCTCGCGCTGGTCACCGCTGCCTGTTCCAGCGATGACGCCCCGGCCGCCGAGCCGGCACCGATCACGCTGGTCACGTACGACTCGTTTCCCGATGCCGACACCTCGATGAACGAGGCCCTCGAAGCGTTCAGCGCTGAGACCGGCATCGCCGTCGAGATCCTCGTTGCCGGCGACACCGGCACCATGCTGTCGAAGGCGGCGTTGACCGTCGGCAACCCGGAGGGAGACGTGATGTGGGGCATCGACAACACGTTCCTGTCGCGGGCACTGAACGAGGGCGTGTTCGAAGCTGCCGCCACGGCCGTCGGGGCCGAGCTTCCGGAAGCGTTTACGCAGCTCTCCCCGGACGGGCTCGCCGTGCCGGTCGACTTCGGGGATGTGTGTATCAACTACGACATCGCGTGGTTCGCCGACGCCGGCATCGAACCGCCAGCATCGCTGGCCGACCTGATCGACCCGGCATACGCCGACCTGCTCGTCGTGCAGAACCCAGCCACCTCCTCCCCTGGCCTCGCCTTCCTGCTCGCAACCATCGACGAGTTCGGCGACGACGGTTGGCAAAACTATTGGACTGCGCTGCGCGACAACGGCGTGCAAGTGCTCGATGGCTGGACCGAGGCCTACTACGGCAGCTTCACCGGTGCCGGCGGCAGCGATCGACCCCTCGTCGTCTCGTACGGATCGAGTCCGCCAGCCGAAGTGATCTTCGCCGAGCCGGCTCGCGACGACGCACCCACTGCGGTGGTCGCGTCGACGTGTTTCCGTCAGGTCGAGTTCGCCGGCGTGCTCGCGGGCACGGAACATCCTGACGAAGCCGCACAACTGCTCGACTTCCTCGTTGGCGAAACGTTCCAGGCCGAACTCGCCCTCAACCTGTTCGTGTACCCGAGCAACCCCGCGGTCGACCTCCCGCAGGAGTTCATCGACTTCGCCCTCGTGCCTGAATCTTCGCGATCGGTCGAGCCCGAGCGCATCGACGCGAACCGCAGCGACTGGATCGACGCGTGGACCACCATCGTCCTCGGCTGACTGTCACATCGGGGTCGGGGCCCGATGTGACGCTGGATCGAGTCTCCTCTCCGCTTCCTCGGCGATTGGTGTTCGCTCTCGCCGCGCCACCCGCGGCCGGGTTGGCCGTGTTCTATGTCTGGCCATTCCTGACCCTGTTGTTTCGAGCCATCGACGGCGGCGCAGTCGGTGCAACGTTGCGCCGATCCGCCACGTGGGAAGTTGCGTGGTTCACGCTGTGGCAGGCAGTCGTGTCGACCTTGATCACCGTTGTCGTCGGCATCGCCCCGGCCTACATCGTGGCCCGATTCGACTTTCGCGGCCGGCAGCTCCTCCTCGGGTTGCTCACTGCGATCTTCGTCCTGCCCACAGTGGTCATGGGCGCGGCGTTCCTGGCGCTGCTGCCCGACGGCATCGATCGGAGCGTCACCGCGGTCATTGCTGCCCACGTCGTGTTCAACCTCGCCGTGGTCGTCCGCACCGTTGGTCCGTTCTGGGAGCAGCTGCCCACCGACATGGAGGGAGCCGCCGCATCGCTGGGCGCCTCGCCCTGGCGCGTCTTCACCACGATCACGCTGCCTCTGATCCGACCAGCACTCGTTGCCGCCGCCTCGATCGTTTTCGTCTTCACGTTCACGTCGTTCGGAGTGGTGCGAGTGCTCGGAGCTGCCGGGACCCGCACGCTCGAGGTCGAGGTGTGGCGTCAGGCAATCCAGCTGGGCAATGTCGGAACCGCCGCGGTGTTGTCCGTCCTCCAATTGGTGGTGCTCGCCGCGGTGATCGTGTGGTCGTCGAGGGCGCAGCGACGTCACTCCCGAGCCCTCGGTCTGGAACCGAACGCCCGGCGAACCCCGCGGCGCGGGCGTGAACGTCGCCGAGTTGCGCTGATCGGCCTCACGTCGTTTGCGGTGTGCGGCGCTCCCCTGGTGGCACTCACTGCGCAGTCGTTCTCCACACCGTCGGGTTGGTCGACCGCTGCATGGACACAGCTTGGTCGCACCGAGGTGCGGCCCGGGATCCGTCTGGGGCTCGACCCTCTCGATGCCGTGCGCAACTCGGTGGAGAACGCGCTGTGGGCGACCTTGTTCGCCGTCGTCATCGGCGCGCTCGCCAGTTTGGCGATCGCCGCCGCTCGCAATGCTGGGCGCTTTCTCGACGTGGGCCTGATGCTTCCGGTCGGCACATCTGCCGTCACGATCGGCTTCGGCATGTTGATCACGTTCGACCAGGCACCCTACGACTGGCGCGCCGAATGGTGGCTCGTCCCGGTCGGCCATGCGCTCGTCGCTGTGCCGTTCGTCGTTCGCACGACGGTGGGCGTGTTGCGATCGGTCGACCCCGAATTGCGTGCCGCCGCCGCAACACTCGGGGCCTCTCCGACGCGCGCGTGGCGGGCCGTGGTCGTGCCGTTTCTGTGGCACCCGCTGAGGGTCGGCGCAGCGTTAGCTGCTGCGATCTCGTTGGGCGAGTTCGGTGCCACCAGTTTCCTGTCGAGGTCCGGTGGCGAGACCGTGCCAATCGCGATCGAGCAACTGCTCGGTCGAACCGGTTCACTGCTGCAAGCGCAGGGGTATGCGCTTGCCACGATGCTGGCGATCGTGACCATCGCCCTCGTCGTTGCGGTCGACCGCAGCCACGAATTGCGCACCCTCGTGCGTCCACCCACTGATCGACCAGACTGAGCAGCGATGGCTCACCTCACCGTCGACGACGTCGATCTGTCATTCGGCCAGACGCCGGTCCTTGCCGGAGCGTCGATGGCGGTCGACCTGGGCGAAGTGGTGGCGGTGCTCGGCCCATCGGGCAGCGGCAAGAGCACCCTCCTTCGCGTCATCGCTGGGATCACGGTGCCCGACGCAGGAACAGTGACCCTCGGCGGCCACGACATCACCAACGTGCCCACGTACCAGCGCGGTGTCGGCATGGTCTTTCAGGACAATCAATTGTTCCCGCACCTCACCGTCGGCGACAA
>CAXMZV010000284.1:0-5868 GCA_964199985.1 Candidatus Ilumatobacter isfjordensis
CCGATACGAAGTCGATACATCCGTGATACATCGACACCTCAGTCGGGCCGCCCGTCAGGACCGCCGCCCAAATGCACGCTGGTCGGGGTGGGGAGATTCGAACTCCCGGCCTCCTGCTCCCAAATCCCTAGCTGGGGTGATGTCCGCACTCTCCGGCACGGGACGAACAGCCCGACACGCCCCGGTGCGCGCCGGACTGATACATCCGTGATACATCCACGACGTGCCCGCTGGCAATCGCCCAGCCGGGCGCATGCCGCCGAGCGGCTCAGCCCGAAGCCGAGAGCACCGAGGTGACCAGGGCGCGGGCCTCGTCCTGCAGTTCGCGGAGGTGGGCGGGGCCGCGGAAGCTCTCCGCGTAGATCTTGTAGACGTCCTCAGTGCCGGATGGCCGCGCGGCGAACCAGGCCGACTCGGTCGTCACCTTGAGTCCGCCGATCGGTGCTCCGTTGCCGGGCGCCTGGGTCAGCACCGCCGTGATCGGCTCGCCCGCCAGCTCGCCGGGCGGGACCTGATCCGGCGCCATCGAACCGAGCGCAGCCTTCTCCTCGCGAGCCGCCGGCGCGTCGATGCGCTCGTACGTCGGATCGCCGTGCTTGGCGGTGAGCTCGCGGTATCGCTCGCTCGGGCTCGATCCGGTCACCGCCAGTATCTCGGACGCAAGAAGTGCGAGGAGGATGCCGTCCTTGTCGGTCGTCCAGACCGTGCCATCGTGGCGAAGGAACGACGCGCCAGCCGACTCCTCCCCGCCGAAGCCGATCGATCCGTCGAGGAGACCCGGGACGAACCACTTGAAGCCGACCGGCACTTCGACCAGCGTCCGGCCGAGGCCCTCTGCCACACGGTCGATCATCGTCGACGACACGAGCGTCTTGCCGATCGCCGCGGCCGATGGCCATTCGGTGCGATGGGCGAACAGGTAGTTGATCGCAACGGCGAGGAAGTGGTTGGGGTTCATCAACCCGCCGTCCGGGGTGACGATTCCATGCCGATCGGCGTCGGCATCGTTGCCGGTGGAAATCTGATATCGGTCACGGTCCCCGATCAGCGAGGCCATGGCATGAGGCGACGAGCAGTCCATCCGAATTGCGCCGTCCCAGTCCAGCGTCATGAACCGCCATGTCGGGTCGACGAGCGGATTGACCACAGTGAGGTCGAGGTCGTGGGTGTCCGCGATCCGGCCCCAGTAGTCGACGCTGGCACCGCCGAGCGGGTCCGTGCCGATGCGCACACCAGCGTCACGGATGGCGTCAAGGTCGAGTACCGACGGCAAGTCGTTGACGTAGTTGCCGCAGTAGTCGTAGCGGGCGGTGGTGTCGGCCGCGAGGGCCCGGGCGAGCGACACGCGCCGGACCCCTCGGTTCCCCACGGCGAGGAGTTCGTTGGCACGAGACGCGATCCAGCCGGTGGCCTCGGTGTCGGCCGGTCCGCCGTGGGGCGGGTTGTACTTGAATCCGCCGTCCTTCGGAGGGTTGTGGGACGGCGTCACGACGATCCCATCGGCCAGGTCGGCACCGGTCGTGCGGCCGCTGTTGTAGCGAAGGATCGCATGAGAGATCGCCGGCGTCGGCGTATACCGGTCATCGGCGTCGATGAGGACGGTGACGTCGTTGGCGGCGAGTACCTCGAGCGCCGTCGCCCACGCCGGTTCGGAGAGCGCGTGGGTGTCTCGTCCCAGAAACAACGGACCACTGATCAACTGCATCGCCCGGTACTCGCAGATCGCATGCGTGGTTGCAACGATGTGGGCCTCGTTGAACGAGCCGGTCAAGCTCGACCCACGGTGTCCCGAGGTTCCAAACGCCACCCGTTGCACGATGTCGTCGGCGTCGGGCTCGACCGTGTAGTAAGCCGACACCAGATGAGCAACGTCGACGAGATCAGCTGGGTTCGCAGGCAGGCCGGCACGTTCGTGGATCATGATCCAAGTATGTCTCGCGCCGGCACCACGTCGGGACGACCGGCCGTCGAGTTGTGCGACATCGGGAAGTACGAGATCTCGGCATCCATATCCACGACAGAGATGCGTTCGACGAATTCTTCGGTCGATTCTGACGTCGCTCGGCGTGGATCGCGGCGGACGTGGCCATGGGAGACGGCCCCAATGGACGGACGCTCGGCAGAGAACAGTTGATACATCCGCGGATACACCGACCTCAGCGCCAGAACCAACAAACAACCGACGCCCTGTACAACCTCGTCGGGGTGGGGAGATTCGAACTCCCGGCCTCCTGCTCCCAAATCTGAAAATCGGAGATATCGGCGTGCACCGATTTGTGTCGGAATGTAGCGATCTAGCTGGGGTGATGCCCGCACGGGCCGACACCAGCCGGACAGGCCAACACGGCCCGGTGCTCCCCGGATTGGTACATCTCTGATACATCGGCGGTGAGCGCGGATTGCGGCTCAGCGGCCGGAGGTGAGCCGCTCGGCGTGCATCCCGTAGCGCTATTCGACGAGAACCGCAGTGCGCTGGCGAGGTGGGGGTGTCGCAACCTTCGCGAGCGCTGCCTTGCGCGACGCGAGCACGAGCACGATCGCCAGGAAGGCAACGACGTTGATCGACGCGAGCGATGCGACCCTGAATGCGATATTCGTGCGGTCCGAACCTGCGGCGAGACCGTGATACGTGGCAATTGCGTAGAGCGGGAGACTCAGCCGATGCACCAACCTCCACAGTCTGCGCGGGAGACGTTTGATCATCATCGAAGTCACCTGGACGGCGAGCAGTGCGTAGAACGACACGATACCGAAGGCAACCGGACCGGGCTTCCAGGCCGACGCCATCGGGACGAACAACTCGGCCCATCCGAATTCGACGAACGAGTCGGCCCACAGACCGACGAGGTGAATGCCGGTGAAGACCACCGACAGCCCGCCCAGAAATCGGTGCAGGTCGAGCAGCCACGCCGGTTTGGATGCCTTTGCGACGGCCTTCGTCGACACGAAGAGTCCCCAGCACACGGACAGGGTGAGCAAGCCCCACGCAATCATCCCCGACGAACGCGAGATGAACCACCAGACCTGATCGTTCATGCCGCCAACCTCGTCGACTCGTCGACCACGGTGATCTCACCGTCACGATGCACCATCAGCCCGGTGACGTTGTGTCCGCGCAGCACGGCCTCAGCCTCACCGGATCCCGAGATGAGGGCGACTTTCGCAATGACCTCGGCCCACCAGAGCCGGTCGGCGATGACGGTGACGGCGATGAGATCATTGGCCGTTGGAAGACCCGTCATCGGGTCGATCAGATGATGACTGTCCAGATCACCACGGCGCCACACGTGGCCAAGGGTGCTGCTCGTCGCGATCGCTCCAGCTGGCATCCCAAGCCGCGCGATGAGGCGGTTGCGTTCTCGTGGATCTCTCACATCCACAGTCCACTCCGCTGACGTCCAGTGGGACCCGACGAGGCGAACATCACCACCCAGTTCGATTTGTGCACGTTCGGCGCCGAGCGTGATCAGGTGGTCGGCCACGAGATCGCCGGCCAGCCCCTTGCCGATGCCGCCCGGGTCCAGACCCGAGTCGGGTGGCAGACGCACGGCGGAGAGGTCCGGGTACAACTCGATCGGTTGCTGTGAAACCGGAGACGGCGTCAGGCATTCGGCCAAATGGTTCGACTGGCTCGAATGGCCGGCAGCGGTGTAACCGAGGAGCTCGAGTCGATCGAGAACCAACGGATTGAAAACTCCGCCGGTCGCAGAGCGGGCGGCCTCTGCGAGTTCGACGAGGTTGTACGTCTCTCGCGACACGATGCACAGCTCACCAGCTGCCCGGTTGAGCGCGCTGATCTCACTCGATGCGATGAACCGGCTCCACCGCTGCTCCAGCGTCTCGACGAGTCGGCGGCCGTCCTCGGCAAGATCGATGTTGTCGGTGACGATGCGGCAGGGGCTGCCCATCGCGCGGAACTCGATCGTCGTGCAGCGCTGAGGTGCGGTGGGAGGCGGCCAATTCGTGGTCATGAGTCGGTCATCCACCGCTCGGCGCCGTCACCGGAGGTGGCGGAGGGGCCGGGGGCGCGGTCACGGGAGGCTGCGTCACCGGAGGCTGCGTCACGGGAGGCTGCGTCACCGGGGGCGCGGTCACCGGGGGCGCGGTCACCGGGGGCGCGGTCACGGGAGGCTTCGTCACCCGAGGCTGCGCCGCTGGAGGCTGCGCCACTGGAGGCTGCGCCACCGGGGACTGCGCGGCTGGGGCCGCAATCGATGGTGGTGGTACGGACTGCGGTTCAGACGTTGGTTGTTCGGGGGCCGATTCAACTGGAGACGGCGCTGCACCGATCTGTTGATCACCTTCGTCGATCCTTGAGACTATTTCCGCCGTCGCTGCCGTCGAGGCTTCGACGATCGTCGTGGTTGTCGAACTCGTCGCAGACGCCTGACCGAGGACTTCGATCGTGGTCGCGGTCACTGTGGTCTCCGGGATGAGCGAGGCCGACGGCGAATTCAATGCTGCTGGATCCGGCGCGACCCCATCGTCGGGCACGTTGTCCTCGTCCTCTCCAGCGGACAGCGATCCCATCATCGGGAGGAGCGCAACGAATCCGGCGGTTGCTACCAATCCGATGCCGCGCCTGGCGACGCGCGCAGGGTGGGGCCTCGGCTCAAAACTCATGAGCCCCTGGAGCCAGCTCCGTGGTGGAGACACACTCGCAGGGTCGGCCGCAGCGTCGGTTCCCGTCACCACTGGGGGCGTGTCGACGCGGGTTGTCACATCCGGTGCCGCAAGGGATCGACCGGCGGGAGTCGCGGTTGTTTCCGCATCCTCGGCAATGCTCCTTGGAGACTGGCCGCGGCTGGCGCGGAGACGCGCTATTCGTTCATCGGGGGTGAGCTCAGCCACGACCGACCGTCAACCTTCGACCTTGATGCGGCCATTTTCGATCTTGGCCGTCCACTCGGCTTCGTTTTCAGTCTGGATGTTGAAGAACTTGATCTTCACCTTCTCGGGCCCATTCTGCTCGACGTCGTACACCCAGCCGGTTCCGGCGTAGACGCCGTACAGCTCGATCGCCGAGCCGTTCGTGTACGTCAACACCACGTGCCCGACGTTGTTCACTACATACTGCGGGTACTCGACGATGAGTGCGGTCGTCGTCGGCGGCGCAGTGGTCGGAGCGGTCGTCGTCGGCGGCGTGGTAGTCGGAGCGGTCGTCGTCGGCGGCGCAGTAGCCGGAGCGGTCGTCGCCGGCAGCGGCGGCGTGGGTAGCCCTACCGTGGGTGACGCAGTCGTCGGGACTGATGTCGGCGCCGGTGCGGTCGATGCCCGCGTCGTTTCAGGGTCGGCCTGCGTCGGCGCCGCAACCTCTACAACCGCCAAGGGCAGCACGGCCGTGCCCGCGGGCACGGGTTCTTGCGACTGCGCGACGAGAGTTGCATCGAGCCGATCACTGCCGATTGCGGGCGGCACGGTTGACGTCTGCACCTGCGGATCAGTGACCGCTGGTGGTACAACGCCGACTGCTGCGGCCTGTGCCGTCGGGGCCGCAGTCCGGGGCGTCAATCCGAGAACCACGAGGTTGAGGCTCAGACAACAAGCGATCACGGCGCCAACGAGCACGGCTGTGCGCCACTGGACCAGTCGATGATGCATCCACGTGGCCGAGGTCAGGCTCATTGGGGAACACACGCCCGGCGGAAGGTCGAAAATCGGATGGAATTCGGTTCTCGAGTCATCTGGCTCTGCTTTGTGCCCGGGTGCCCGACCGGTAGGCCGTCTCCGGAACCGTCATTCCGAAGTCACTTAGGACTCATCGGCACGGATCGGTCTCGACTTGAATCGCCCTGGGTTCGGTGGAGGCTCTTGATCCTTGATGGAGGATGAGAGCTATGAATGCAGATGTGAAGTCGAAGAGGACGC
>CAXMZV010000285.1:0-5843 GCA_964199985.1 Candidatus Ilumatobacter isfjordensis
TATCCGTCACAGGGTGTTATCCACAGTCACGAACCGACATATCGCTACCGCGAAACACCAGCTAGATGGCACGATCTGGCACGGGACGTCACAGCCCGACACCAGCTCGACTCGGCTCATAACCCGAAGATCAGAGAAGGTGTCGATCGGACTGCTCCGCCCCAGATTTGGCCGTCCAATCAGTCGTGGATCGACCACTCGGGCCAGTACCGGTCTCCGGCATCGTCCGGCAGTTCGAGTTCGAGGTCTTCGATCAAGGTGTGAACTTCGTCGGCGAGGTGGTCGATGGCATCGGGGCCGGCGTACGCGACCACGGTTCCCTCGTCGGGTTCGCGATGTTGATACAGGCCGGCGATAATTCCGGTGGCGAGTGCTGCAGCGGCCCCCGGAAGGCCGACCGTGGCGCGTCGTCTGACGTCCGTGCGGAATGGTTCGATGGCTTCGTCAACGAGGTCCCAGGCGGCGTCGGTCTCGTGCACGTATCCACCTCGTACCCGTCCGACCCGGGCTCCGAGATCGTCGAGGGGGATCGACGCCAGCGTGGTTCGGACCGCGTCGGCGAGGTGCTCGACATTCACGATGCCGAGCGAATCGCGTGCGAGACGCTCGGCGTGGTCGCAGAGTTCCGGGTGTGCGTCGAGCAGGTCGGCGAGAACGGCGGCGTGCTCGTCCCCGACAAGGGTTGTGAGTACCGGACCGAGTGTCCTCGCGTCGGACCGCTGAGGTGGACGGGGAGGCTGTTGGTTCAGGTCGACTACGAGTGGTTTGACGTTGGACCAGCGCCGGTAAGCGTCAATCAGGGCTCGAGTCTCAGTGGTGAGCGAGACGCTCGGTGTGACGTCGAGCAGGGCAACGCTGTGACGTTCACTTTCTCGCTGGCAGACGGCGGCGAGGCCGTGCCGCTCGTCGCCATCGAAGTGGATCTCGATCACCTCGACGCGTGTACCGGCTACCGCGGCAGTGAACGGAAAGGCGGCTCGGTCTTCGAACACCTGTCGAAAGGACCACAACTGCTCGTTCGGGCCGTACGCGTCGACCACGATTTCCTCGATCAGCGCGTCGATCTCGTCACCCATTCGACAAAACCTACGCGCCATGACCGGCGTGGCGATGGGTACGCGACAGCGACGCTCGTCGGGTGGAGTCGAATCCGAGGGTGGCGTACGGGCGAAGTCTTTTGTCGTGCATGCGGGCAAGGACAGGGACGCGGTCGTCGACGTAGTCGTGGAGTTCCACGTCCAACTTGCCGACGTGTGTGCGCAGGAGCCGGCCGACGTACTGCACGACCCGTCCTTTGAACGCGATCGGAAACGCAAGGAAGAGAGTGTCGAGTTGGGGCCAGTCGAAACCCTCACCGATGTAGGACCCGGTCGCGACGACGGCAATCCCTGATCCGTCGTCGTCGGCGATCGCCTGCGTGACCGACTCACGAGCCTGCTTGCCGAGACCGCCGCGCAGCACGTGCGCTTGGGTGCCGAGCTGTGCGAGTCGTTCGACAATGGCGTCGATGTGGGCGGTGCGCTGGGTGAGCACGAGACACGTGCGCCCGTCAGCGACGGCGGCGTGGACGTCGGCGCAGATTTGTCGGGTTCTAGCTTCGTCGTCGGTGAGCTCACCGAAGATCGCCTGGATGCCGAGATCGTCGTCAGTCTCGAACGTGGTGGGGTGCACGACCAAGTGCCGCTGGACGAGTGCGGTGTCACCGATGTCGCTCGGTCGGATCTCGTGGCGGGTCGGCCCGCACTGCAATGCGATGATTCCTTCGAGACCGTCGCGCCGGTACGGAGTCGCGGTCAGACCGAGCCACCTCCGTGTCGGTGCGTGGCGGACGGTCGACTCGAACGACACGGCGGGAAGGTGATGGCATTCGTCGACGACGACGATCCCGTAGTCCGCGAACAAGTCGGCGGGATGATCGAGCCGGGCGACGCTCTGGATCATCGCCACGTCGACGACACCGGACGGATCGTTGGCACCGCCGCCGATCGATCCCACCCGGTCCGAGCCGAGCCCGAGGAACTCGGCGAGTCGTTCGCGCCATTGGTCGAGGAGCGGTTTCCGATCGACCAGCACGAGGGTGGGTTGTCGATGGTGGGCGATCAACGCGCACGCCAGCACGGTCTTGCCGGATCCCGGCGGGGCCACGACCACACCGAGGTCATGACCCTTCGTCGCATCGAAAGCACTCTGTTGATGGGGTCGCAGGGTCCCGTCGAAGCGGAACTCGATTTCCTTGCAGTTGGTGCGATTGTCGGAGAGATCCAATTCGCTGCCGACGTTCTCGATGAGGCGGGCGACGGGGTCGATGAGCCCGCGTGGAATCGAGAGCCAGTCGAGGTCCTCTCGGTAGCAGCGGATGAACCGCGGCGTATCCCACGTCGAGAACCGCAGGCGCTCCTTCTCGTGGAACGTCGGGTTCGAGATCGACGACAGATGCTTCAACCCGGCAACCATCGCGGGCGGGAGCCCGGATCGGCGGATCGACAGCATCCCTCCCATCCGTGCCTCGATCACTGCAGGAGCGGGAGGCCCATCGGCGTTCGCAAGTTCGACAAGTGAGATGTGCGGGCCGGTCTCCAGCGTCCGCAACGACTTCACGGTTGCATCGACGGCGTCGGCCGACATCCGCGCCACCGACGACAGGAACGCCCATTGATCCGGCCACGGCGCCATCGATGAAGGGTCGAGGAACACCGTGGTGTCACGACGCACGCACTCGCCATGGAGCGGGAGCGCGATCAGGTTGCCGAACGATCCGCGTGGCATGAAGTCCTGCGACGGAAAGAACCGGTCGTAGCTTGCGAGGTCGAGTTCGGCTCGACTCGTCATCGCCCGACGCAATAGCCCCATGCCCATCGCCCGAGCGGTCGATGCAGGAACAGGAGACTCGAAGAACACCCACACGTGCGCGCCGTCCCCGGACCGGGACCGCTCCAGGATGGCTGGAACCTGCGCTGCGTGGCAGGCATCGAGCAGCGCAAGCGCATCGAGTGCCCAGCCGGTGCCATCGAAGTCGCACGCCAACAGCGTGCACGTGTCGCCGCGCAACAACGGGTACACCCCGATCGCCGCCTCGCCACGCAGGTGCGATGCGAACACGTCATCGGTGAGCGGCAGATAGTCCTTGCTTCGGCCCTTCTTGGTGGCGGACCAGCCGCCACGTGTGGCTGGTGACCATCCTGACTTGCCGCTCGATGGGTTCTCCCATCGTTGCGCGTAAACGTCGCTCCGGCTTCCGAACAGCGATGCGAACAGCGCGAGCTTGTCGGCGGGTGGTGACGTCCGATCGACAGAACGAACCACGGCTGGCTCACTGAACAGGGTCGGTTCCCACGACAGTTGGTGCCCGCCCGCAGACCGAGAATCGATGCCCAACAGCGCACGCAGGCGATCGAGTTCGGTTCGGAGCGCGTCGTTCGCGTGGAGCAACTCCTCGCGGGTCTGCTCCGGGCCGTTCATCATGTTCACCATGCTGCCATTCCGCCACCCCAGGCGACGGACGATTCATACTCCAACCCTCGGGCCATCCCACTGCACCTATTGCGGTTGCGATGGGATGTTCAGGGCGTGGCAGCTACAGCTGAGATCAGGCCCGGGGAATTTCGGAATCGTGAACTGACACTGTTCGAGAACGCACTGACACGTGACGATGTCGCTTCTCGGGGCACGAAGTTGCTCGATGTCCTCGCGTTTCGAGATCGCCAGGCTGCCGAGGCCGGTGATGCCCTGGCGGAGTTGACCCGTCAGGCCGAAGATCTCGGCATCTATCGGTGAGTCTTGTTGCTTCGGCCCGTTGCAGTTGTCGACGCGAACGTTCTGTATGGGATCGAGGTCACCGACCTGTTGTTGACGTTGGCGACGCAGCGAGTCATCTGCGTGCATTGGTCAGACGAAATCCTCGACGAGGTGAGGCGGAACCTCGCTACTCGACCGGATCTGTCCGACGGGGCGATCGAGTACCGGCTGGTGCAGATGAATCGGGCGTTGCCATCGGCGCTCGATTCCGCACCCGATGAGCTGATCGACTCGATGCCGATCAATCCGAAGACCGTCATGTTCTTGCGCTCGCGGTTCACGTGGAGGCGCCGTTCGTGGTCTCCCACAACCTTCGCGACTTCCCGACGACATGTGCGCACCGTTCGGAATCCGAGCACTCGAGCCCGATGGCTTCCCTCGCCGCACTCGGCTCCGACGATCTGCATGACGCCGTGGCCATGATGTCGCAACACCGGCGACGGCCGGACAGCCCAGATGTTGGACCGCCTGAACCCGACGCTGCCGCTCACGGTCGAACGGGTTCGAGTGGGCGGCGGCTTCATGCCGCGCAACACGATCTTCATCCGGTGCCTGAGTTCATACCGGGTGCTCGCCGTGTGGTCATGTTGTGTCCTGTAACAATCGTTGGCGCCGCGACCATGGTTGTCGTAATGAGCAGGTCCGGTCAACCAGTCATGATCGCTCTTGTGCGATGATCGTGTTTGTGCGATGATGTCCGGTGTGACTGGTGTGACTGGTGTGGTTGGTGTGGAGTTGCACGACGAGATCGTCGAGTGGATGGCCAGTCTCGAAGAATCCGAGTGGGATCGAACGGTGGTGACGATCGATCGGCTGGCCGGACTCGGGTCACACGCTCGGATGCCGTTCTCGCGAGCGCTCGGCAACGGACTCTTCGAGGTCAGGTTCACACTTGGTTCGACGGCCCGGCGGATCACCTACAGGTTCACGAAAGACAACCGGATCATCTTGCTGACGACGTTCCGCAAGCAACGCAACAACGAACGGTCCGAGATCACTCGGGCCCGCAAGGCCGCCGACGAGTGTGCTCGGCTCAACCCGTAGAAGAGGAATGATTATGGCGAACTACTCCCGGTGGGACGACATCAAAAAGCAACGCCGCGAACCATCCACTGAGACGCGCGCCAGCGTCGGTCAGGACTTCGATCTCGGCCAGTTGATCTACGACCTGCGCAGCGAAGCCGGGCTCAGCCAACGCGAACTCGCCGAGCGGATGGGCACCACACAGTCCGTGATCTCGCGTCTCGAGGAAGGCGGCGGAGCAAAGAACCGACTCGACACTCTCGCCCGCGTCGCGACCGCACTTGATCGGCACCTGATCGTGTCGTTCCCCGAAGAGGTCCCGAAACGGTTGAAGAACGCGGTCCAAGTCGCCTGACACCGGCCGCCGTTACGCAGCGTGAGGACGTTGAAACCGCGCGGCCATGTACCAAATATGTACCAGCACCCCGGTAGACAGCGGGGAGGAGACGCGTACACCGGGGAAGAGAAAAAACCTCAGCTGAGCAGGCAAGAAATCGCCGACCTGGATGATGACAGGGCATCTCTGCGCTGCGGCCGTTCTCGTCAGGGTCTTCACCGACGCCGACGAACTCGGAAGTCTGCGCGAGCGGGTGGCCGAACTCGGTGTCACGGCCGACACGGTCCAACGAGTACCCGGTATCGGCGAGCCGATCTTCGTCGGTCTGAACTGCCACTGACTCGCGGCGGGACGGGGACCGCCTCCGTTCCCTCCGATCGCGCGTCACATGAAGCCTCGCCCGATGCTCATGGCAACTCCGGCAGTTCGGCGAGCGCCGCTGACTGCCATCGAGGCGCGCGCTGTCGCATCCAATCGAGGAGCGCCTCACCTTCGGCGGGCATACGCCCGAACCCGGTGAGGCAGTCGATGGCGACCTGTGCGATCGAGGCGAACCTGATTCCGTCTTGTTCCCACGTGCGCTCGAAGACGATGGGATCGTAGGGAAGGGCTGTCACGACGTTCCCGCCGGTCCTTGTCGGACGCAACCGCGCCGTCTCGGCCAGCCGCTCAGGATCGTCGGTGTAGA
>CAXMZV010000286.1:0-5838 GCA_964199985.1 Candidatus Ilumatobacter isfjordensis
GTATCTAACTCACGAAGGAATCAACCATGACCATGAACATGACCATCAATCGCACCGCTGCATCCGGCACCTCGTCCGGCACCGATCGCTTGACCGCATCGCCCGCCTGGTTCGGTCTGCTCCAGCGCGGGTCGGTGATTGCCTCCACCGTCTCGATGGGTTTGGCCGCCGGCTTCTTCTTCACGTACCAGATCTCGGTGACGCGCGGTCTGGCTGTCGTGGACGACCGTGCGTACGTCGAGACCTTCCAAGCGATCAACGCCACCATCCGAAATGCCTGGTTCGGCACCGTCTTCTTCGGTTCGATCCCGTTGCTGTGCGCAACCCTGGCGCTGCAGTGGAGCAATGGCCGGTTGCGTCGTGTACTCGTCGGTACGGCGCTGGCGCTCTACCTGGCGACGTTCGCGATCACGGCGATCGGCAACGTTCCGCTCAACGACGAGCTCGGCTCGGTCACCGATCGGACGCCGCAGGTCCTCGCGCTGGCGCGAGCTGACTTCGAGGACTCGTGGAACACGCTGAACCTCGTTCGCACGCTCACGTGTGTCGGCGCGCTCGTCGCGATCGCGGTCGTCGGCCGGCTGCGTCCAGCGACGCACGACTGATCAACGCGCAAAGACCTGCGAGTCGTCGGCGAACGCCTTGAACTCGAGGGCGTTGCCCGACGGGTCGAGCAAGAACATCGTCGACTGTTCGCCGACCTCGCCGGCAAAACGAGTGTGCGGCTCAATCACGAACGTCGTTCCTGCCGCCTGCAAGCGACTCGCCAACGCCTGCCAGTCGGCTGGACTCAGGAGCACGCCGAAGTGTGGGACAGGAACCTCGTCGCCATCGACCGGATTCGTGATGCGTGGCGCGGCCGTCGGCGAGAGATGGGCCACGAACTGATGCCCGAATAGGTCGAAGTCCACCCAATGGTCCGCCGACCGGCCCTCGGGGCAGCCGAGCACCTCGCCGTAGAACGAACGGGCGGCGGCCAGATCGTGGACCGGCATGGCCAAGTGGAAGCGGGCAAGTTCGGGCATTGATCCGTTCACATCGGCAGGGCGTAGGTGCCCTGCGCAGTTGCGGTGATCCGGTCCTCGTCGTCGTCGCACCAGATGCGAACGGTGCCAACCACGTTGCGACGACCTGCTTTGTCGAGCGTTGCCCGGGCCCACAGTTGGGTGCCTTGCGCAGGCCGCACGTAGCGAATCGAGAGTTCGGAGGTCAGCGCCATCGGTTCGATCCGTCCAATCGCACCGAAGGCGAGGTACCAGAGCGCCGCATCGGCCAGACTGAATTGGGTCGGTCCCGAGATGAAACCTCCGGGTCGGAGCGCGTCCTGATCGGGCGTCGTGTGCGCGAGCGCAAAGTCCGATCCGACAGCCGCGCAACGCGAGCCGGTGCCGCTGAACTGTTCAACGAGCATTGCGTTGATCGCTTCGACAGTGGGCAGTTCGCTCATCGCTCGAACCGTAGCGGTGCGACCGCGCGCTCGCCGATACGTTGGTCACATGATCTCCGGCATCGACCACATCGTGCTGTGCGTCAGCGACGTCGAGCGCTCGGTGGCGTGGTACGGCGACCACCTCGGTCTCGCAGCCGAGCGCCTGGAGGAGTGGCGCGCTGGTGAGGCGCCATTCGTCTCGCTCCGAGTCGATGCGGGAACGCTGATCGACCTGCTCGCTGACGAACCGTCCGGGCGCAACGTCGACCACGTCGCGTTTGTCACCGATCGGGCTGGCTTCGATGCCTTCGTGGCCACCCATGGCGACATCATCGAGATGGGCCCCACTTCACTGTTCGGTGCACGCGGCCAGGGCGACGGTGTCTATGTCCGTGACCCTGACGGCCACCGAGTCGAGATTCGTACCTACTGAGTTGCCGCTGAGAATCGTCTGCGCATTGTCCGCCGACGCGATGTCGTGTGGCAAGGTGGCGAGATGGGTGGGTCACCGAATCGCATCGCCGTCGTCGGAGCCTCGCTCGCGGGTCTTCGCGCCGCTGAGACGCTGAGTCAACGCGCGCCCGACGTCGAGGTGGTGGTCATCGGGGCCGAGCCGCATCGTCCGTACGACCGACCGCCGCTGTCGAAGAAGCTGCTGTCCGGTGAGTGGGAGCCCGACCGGATTCATCTCCGACCTGCCGACTCGTTCCACGAGCTCGACGTCGAATGGCGGTTCGGAATCGGGGCGGCACGACTGGAGTTGGCAGCGTCCGGCACAGGTGGGCGACTCGACCTCAGCGACGGCTCGAGTCTCGAAGCGGATGGCATCGTCATCGCCACCGGTGCCTCACCGCGGCGCCTGCGGGGTCAGTCGCAGTTCGGTCATGTCCATGTACTGCGGACGCTCGACGACGCCATGGCCGTTCGTGCGGCGATCCTCGGCGGCGGACAGCGGGTCGTGGTGATCGGGGCAGGTTTCATCGGCCTCGAAGTCGCCGCGATCGCGAAGCAACTCGACAACCTGGTGACCGTGATCGAAGGAGCGGCCGCTCCATTGATTCGGGGCCTCGGCGAAGAGATGGGCGCGGCAGTGGCCGACGTTCATCGTGCCCGTGGCATCGATCTGCGATGTGGCGTTCAGGTCGAATCGCTGACCGAGACCGGAGTGCAACTCGCTGGCGAGCACCTCGATGCCGATGTGATCGTCGTCGGTATCGGTGTTGTCCCCGCGACCCAGTGGCTGGACGACAGTGGGCTCGAGCTCCGCGACGGCATCGTCTGCGACGAAACGTTGCTCGCGGCCCCCGGTATCTATGCCGCCGGAGACGTTGCTCGCTGGCCCAATCCGTTGTTCGACGAAGAGATGCGTGTCGAGCACTGGACGAATGCCGCAGAACAAGGTGCGCTGGCCGCGAACAATCTGCTCGACGTGGCCGCAGATGAGGAGCCTGCGCCGTACGGGCCGGTCCCGTTCTTCTGGAGCGACCAATTCGATCAGCGCATCCAGTTCCTCGGTCGATCGAGCCCCGACGACGAGGTGGTCGTCGCGGCCGGGTCCGTCGCTGAGGGCAAGCTCCTCGCGTTGTACGGGCGCGGTGACAAGCTGCACGGAGCGTTCGGGCTCAACGCTCCTCGCTGGGTGATGCCGATGCGCAAACAACTACTTAACCAGGTCAGCCTCGACGACGCGGTGGCGTTCGCAGCGACGCTCGCTTGACCGGTCAGTCCGTGTCTGGCACCGACTGACCGCTGGTCGCGGCCGCGATCTGGTCGCTGTTGAGGAAGAGTTCGCGGCCGACGGTTTCCAACATCGCGGCGCCATCGGCCGACACGGCGGCGTCGGCAATCGCGGTCAGCAAGAGCTGGCGGACCGGACCGCTCGCCTCCTCGTTGAACTTCGCGACCTTCTTGAGCACGTCATCGGGGAGGTCGCTCGCTGGAGCGCTGCGGAGGTGCGGCCGCAACGTGTCGCGCAGATCGTCGTGCAGCGCAATCGTCGACGGCACGACGAGTTCACCGACGTCGCGGAGATGTTGCTGATGTCCGCACCGCCGACAGCGCAACATCGGCCGCGGTGCTTCCATCGCACGGATCGACTTGCCGAACAGCACCCGGTGGCGCGTGACGTCGAAGCGCTGGTGGAGGCTCTCGTAGCCGCAGTTGAAACAGCGGCAGCGCAACGTCTCACCCTCCGCGATCTGCTCGCCAACTCGCCAGATCGCACGCGACTTGACCAGGTCGATCGTCTCTTGGTACTGCTGGTTGAACTGTTCGTTCAGACTCATCTCGCCGCAGTCTCCCACCGCCAACCACCCTCAGCCACCCCGCACCCCCGCCCCATTCCGAAAAATGGGGGTTCAGACCCGCTCAGCGCACATTTTCACGCACATTTCGATGATCGCCGATCAGGCCGCCAAAACATGCAGGAAAATGTTCGCTGAGCGGGCTTCACGCAGCATTTTTCGGACGGGCTGTGGGGGTGGCTGGGCGACTTGTGCGCGCGTATTCCCGAAATCGGTGTGAATCTTGAGTCGTTGCGACTCATGTTGTCTATACCTAGCGTGGTCACATGTCGAACACCTCTTCAGCAACGCCGCCATCTGCTCCCCCCACGACCACCATCCGCCTGCCCATTGCTCACCTCCCGAGTGCTGTCCTTCCCGGCGCCACGGTCACGTTGCCCCTCTCCAGCGACGCGCTGCGCCTGGCGATCACCGCCGCCACCGAGTCGAATGACTCTCGCCTCCTCCTGACCGGGGGCGACGAAACCGAACTCGGCGTGGTGGCCCGCGTCCCCAATGTGGGAAATCTGCCGACTGGCGAGTCGGCCGCGATCGTGCGAGTCGAAGGCCGAGCGCGCATGACGTCGACGCAGATCGAAGCGGGTGCAGCGACGTTCGCCGACGCTGAACTGTTGATCGACGGACCCTCCACCGCATCGACAACCGCCGCCACCCGTGAGTTGCGTGCCACTCTTGAGCTCATCGCCGAGAAGCGCAACTCGCGCCGCCTGCCTGAACTCCTCCGGACGATCCAGGAACCTGGAGTGCTCGCCGATGCGGTGGCGCTGTGGGCCGAGTTCTCCGACGACAACCGGCTCGTCGTGCTCCGCGCCATCGACGTCGCAGACCGTGTCGACGCGATTCACTCCTGGGCGCGCAATCACCTCAACGAGTTGCAGGTCGCCGAGACAATTCGCAACGACGTCAGCGAAGGCATGGACAAGCAGCAGCGTGAGTACCTGCTGCGCCAGCAGATGGCCTCCATTCGAAAGGAACTCGGTGAAGGCGACGACGATGTCACCGACGAGTACCGCACGAAGCTGGCCGACCTCGACGCGCCGGAGTCGGTGAAGATCGCCATCGACAAGGAGCTTGACCGATTTGAGCGGATGAGTTCGCAGTCGCCGGAGCACTCATGGATCCGCACGTGGCTCGACCGCATCTTCGACATGCCGTGGGGTGAGCGCAGCGACGACAACATCGATCTCGAGGATGCGCAGACCGTGCTCGACGCCGACCACTACGGCCTCGATGACGTGAAGGATCGCATCGTCGAGTTTCTGGCGACGCGCAAGCTTCGCCACGACCGGGGTCTTGACGCTCGTATCGATGCCGACGGTGAACGCACCGCTCGCGGGCACGGGTCCGTCATCACCCTCGTCGGTCCACCCGGGGTTGGCAAGACCAGCCTCGGTGAGTCGATCGCACGCGCGATGGGCCGTGAGTTCGTTCGCGTCGCTCTTGGCGGCGTGCGCGACGAGTCGGAGATCCGTGGCCACCGGCGGACCTATGTCGGCTCGCAGCCCGGGCGTATTGTCCGTGCGCTCCAGGAAGCCAAGACGATGAACCCGGTCATCCTGCTCGACGAAGTTGACAAGCTGGCCGCCGGTGGTTGGTCCGGCGACCCGACCTCGGCGCTACTCGAAGTGCTCGACCCGGCTCAGAACCACACGTTCCGCGACCACTACCTCGAGGTCGACCTCGACCTGTCCGAAGTGGTCTTCATCGCCACGGCCAACGTGGCTGACACCATCCCGGGCCCGCTGCTCGACCGGATGGATCTCGTTCGCCTCGATGGCTACACGGAGGCTGAGAAGACGTTCATCGCCCGGCGCTACTTGCTGCCGCGACAGATCGAACGTGCCGGGCTGGAGCCCGACGAAGTCACTGTGGACGATGCCGTGATCAGCTCGATCATCTCCGGCTGGACTCGTGAGGCGGGCGTGCGTTCACTCGAACGTGAGCTCGGTCGTCTGGTCCGCAAGGTGACGGCGAAGGTCGCAACCGGCGCGGACACACCGATCACGATTGGCTCGGACGAGCTGACTGACTGGATCGGTCGGCGCAAGAGATCGGACGAGCACACGTCTGAACTCCGGTCACGTCTTACAATCTCGTATGCCGTCT
>CAXMZV010000287.1:0-5833 GCA_964199985.1 Candidatus Ilumatobacter isfjordensis
CCTGGGACCCCGTGCAGGACTACCAGTTCATGAACAACAACGTCCGGCGATTCATGAAGATCTGGGAATGCCCGAAGCCGGTCATCGGTGAGATCTCCGGATGGGCGGTGGGCGGAGCCACCGACATGGTGCTGTGCGCCGACTTGCTGTTCATGGCAGACGACGCGCATATCGGCTACGCCCCCAGCCGCATTTACGGCACGCCGACCACGATGATGTGGGTCCACCGACTCGGACTCGAACATGCCAAGCAATTCCTCCTCACTGGCCGGGCGATCGACGCTGAGACCGCACATCGGATTGGTCTCGTCTCGCAGGTTGTGCCGGCCGACGAGATCAGCGCGGCCACTGAGGCCGAGGCGCGCCGGTTTGCCACCATCCCGGCCAACCAACTCGCCCTCAACAAGCTGTTGATCAATCAGGCGTACGAGAACATGGGGATGCGCACCTCGCAGATGCTCGGAACGTTCTTCGACGGCATCACCCGGCACACCGAAGAGGCGTACCGCTGGACTGAAGACATCGCCGAGCGTGGCTTCAAGCCGGTCATCGCCGACCGCGATGGCCCCTGGCAGGACTACAGCCAACGCCCGGACCACACCTGACCCGCAAGCATCGTCCGGCTATCGTCTCGGCGTGCTCGAACGTGATCCGGTGCCCGACACGCTGCGCCAGCGCGTGATGACAGGCACCAAGCGTGCTGCGGGAGATCTTGTCCACCTCGGCTGGGACGCCGTGCGCGAACTCGGTGCCATCGGCCCCGACACCCGACGTGGCAAGCGTTTCGGCAAACTCGGCGCGAACAGCGTGATTTGCTTCCCGCCGAACACGCTGTTCAACGAGCAGTACATCCACATCGGGACCGGCACCCTCTTCGGCCCGCAGATCACGCTCTCCGCAGGCATGGTCCCCGGTCAGGAAATGATCACCGACCCGGTCATCTCCGTCGGGGACCGGTGTCTCATCGGCAAAGGGAGTGGCATCGTCGGCCACCTGCAGATCACCATCGGGAACGACGTGTGGACCGGGCACCACGTGTACATCACCGACCAGAATCACGGCTATGACGACCTCGACCTACCGATCTCACGCCAAGTGATGCCAGAACGGCCCGTCTCGATCGGCGATGGCGCCTGGCTCGGACACGGCACCGTCGTGCTGCCGGGCGCCACCATCGGGCGTCATGTCGTGGTTGGCGCCAACAGCGTCGTCACCGGAGAGCTGCCCGACAACTGTGTCGCGGCGGGCGTTCCCGCCAAGGTGATCAAGCAGCTGTAACCGGGTGAGTGGTCAGACGATCGAACCGCGCGGCGGAGCGCAGCTCGGCATGTCGTTGTCGCCGGCGAAGGTTTCGATCCGTTCAGTGATCGGCACGTTGCGCACGGCCGTCTCGGTGAACGGCACATCCTGGCCGGACCGCAGTCGCTCGGCATAGTTGTACCGATCCTGCACAAGCGTACGCCAGTCGGCAATCCAGTCCGGGACGATCGCCTGACCCTTGGGATCGTCGGGCTCGACCGCCTCGATGTCGTCGAGCATTGCCGCGAGGAGGTCGGTTGACTGCACGACGAGCTCGGAGCGCACCTCGAGACTCGGATCGGCGAGAAGTTCGATCTCGCGCAACTCGGCCTTGACCGGTGCACAAATCTCTTCGGCCCGTTCGGCCCATGCCGTGTCTTCGATCTTGTTGACCGCGGTCTTGGATGCGAAGAACAGCGCCCAGGCCCAGAACCCGACGAACAGCACGGCGCCAATGGGGAACAGAACCTTGAACGGAGTGATGCCGGACTTGCGCTCTGAACGCCGGAAGTGGCCGTGCTCGTCGAGGCGCGGGTCGACCGCTGGGTCGGTCTGTTCGTCGTGTGTCACCACAATGCAAGACGTTATGGCGCCGCGACGCTGGTAGAAACGCGATGTGCCCGACGCGACGACAGATTCCTCCACCTCGCGCGCCCGAGCGAACTGGCGGCTGATCCGCTCGATGCTGTCCCTGCATCCGCAGCCGTTTGTGATTGCCTTCTCCGGGGCAGCGGTGTTCGCCCTCGCAACTGTGGCATCGAGCTTCGCGCTTCGCTGGGTGATCGACAACGTGATCGTCGTTCGATTCGACGAAGGCGAGGTCGCGAGTGGTGCGGTGATGACCGGCTTTGCGCTGATCATCGGCATCGGCTTGGTTCGAGCCGTGGGCGTCGTGTTCCGTCGGGCCTTCGCATCGATGGGCATGTGGCGAGTCGCGCAGACGTACACCAACCAAGTGCTCGACAAGCTCGTCACGCAACCGCTGGGCTGGCACCGCCGCCACGCCGATGGCGACCTAGTGGCACGAGCCGGGGTGGACACCGAGGCAGCGGTCAGTGTCATCGCTCCCATTCCGTTTGCTTCCAGCACGGTGCTGATGATCTTCGTCTCGACGATCTGGCTCTTCCTCATCGACCTTCCCCTCGGCCTCGTTGCCATCGTGGTGTTCCCGCTGCTGGTTGCAACGAACGTGATCTACGAGCGAGCCGTTGCGGTGCACTTCACCGAGGCCCAGGACCGCTTGGGCACCTTCTCTGCGGGCGTCCACGAGAGCTTCGAGGGCATCCAGTTGATCAAGTCCTACGGTGCCGAAGCACGCGAGACGCAACGTCTGACGGCACTGGCCGGCGACGTGTTGACACCACGCGTGCGCGCCATTCGGATGCGGAGTTGGTTCGAGGCACTGCTGGAACTCATCCCGACGCTGACCAACATCGCCCTCGTGGTGATCGGTGCCCTCCGGGTCAACACGGGCGACGTGACCATCGGTGAGTTCTCCAGCGTGATCTTCCTCTTCACACTGCTCGTGCTGCCATTGCGGCTGATCGGGTACGCACTGTCGGAGCTGCCCCGATCCATGGCAGCGTGGACTCGCATCCAGGCCGTCGTGACCGAGCCAGTCGAACCCGACCCGGTGCTCGGCATCACCATTGCTGAACCGGGAACCGGTGTCTGCTTCAACGACGTTGTGTTCCGCCACGCTGGTGCCGAGACCGACGCTGTCGGTCCCGTGTCCGTGACGCTCCCGTCTGGATCGATCACCGCACTCGTCGGACCGACTGGCTCTGGCAAGACGACCCTGGCTGACCTCGCGGCTGGTCTGGTTGCACCGACCTCGGGAGCGATTGCCATCACCGGCGGTCCGCGCTCGATCGTCTTCCAGGAAGCCTTCCTGCTCGCGGGCACCGTCCGCGACAACATCGAGTTCGGCGACCAGCTCGATGTCGACGACATCTGGGAGGCGCTTCGCATCGCTGCTGCCGACACGTTCGTGCGTGGCTTGGCAGCGCAGCTCGACACCGTGGTGGGCGAGCGCGGCGTCAGTCTCAGTGGTGGCCAGCGGCAGCGTGTTGCGCTCGCACGAGCCCTTGTTCGGCGTCCGTCGCTGCTGATCCTCGATGACACGACGTCAGCCCTCGACCCTGCAACTGAAGCAGCCGTGCTCGACAACATGCGCAGCGAACTCGGATCGACCACCGTGTTGCTGATCGCGTCACGGCCTTCCACGATTGCGCTGGCCGATGATGTCGTCTTCCTCTCCGCTGGTGCGATGACTGGGCATGGAACTCACGATGAATTGCTGCGGACGCACGCGGAGTATCGCGAGCTGGTCGAAGCCTTCGAGGCGGATCGCGAGGGAGTCCGATGACTGAGCCAGAACAAGAGGCACAGACGCCGACATTCGGCACCGGCAACACCGATCCTGCATTCGCCACCATTCGACGCGGCCTCGAGGCGGCGCCGGTGCTCCGCGACGGCCTCGGCCTCACGTTCGCGTTGGCCGCCGTCGGCTCGGCCGGCCGGATCGTGGTGCCAATTCTGATTCAACAGGCGATCGACAAGGGGATTGCCGGTCGCGACGAGGTCCGGGTCGGTTTGGTCGTGCAGTGGGCGCTGATCGCTGCCGTGGCGGTCTGCGTGGCAGCACTGGCGTTGCGGACGGCACAAGTTCGGCTGGGTGAGCGCAGCGAGCGGGCGCTCTACGACTTGCGGTCGAAGCTGATCAACCACATCAACCACCTCAGCCTCGCCGACCACAACGAGGAACGGCGCGGCGGACTCGTCGCCCGGGTCACGTCTGACATCGAGACGCTGACGCAGTTCTTCCAGTGGGGTGGCATGGCGTGGATGCGCAGCAGCACGCTGATGGTCATCGTCGGGATCGCCATGCTCGCCTACGACTGGCTGCTTGCACTCATCGCCTTCACCATCTCGTTTCCACTTGCGCTTGTCTTGCGTGCAGTGCAGAAACGACTTGTGGTGGCCCATGGCAAAGCGCGAGAGAGCAATGGCATCATGCTCGGCGCCATTGCCGAAGTCGTTTCGGGCGCTCCGGCGATTCGTGCGTACGGGGCAGGGCCGATGCTTGCCGAGGTGGTCGAGGAGACCACCGAACGTAAGGCGCGCGACCAGATTCGTGCCGCGCTCTATGGGGCGTTCCTGTTCCCGTCGGGCGAGATCTTCGCCGTGTTCACGGTGTCCGCCGTGATCGGTGTCGGTGTGTGGCAGGGACCTGCTCAGGGGCTGACAGCTGGTGCATTGGTCAGCTTCGTGTTCCTCACCTACCGCTTCCTCGAACCGGTCGCTGAGTTCACCGAGATCATCGACCAGACCCAAACAGCGGTGGCCGGCCTGCATCGCGTGCTGTCGGTGCTCGACATGCCGATCACGCCGACGGAGCCGGACGAACCCACTGCACTCCCGCCGGGCCGCCTCGACATTGCCATCGAACACGTCGACTACGCCTACCCGGTCCGCCTCGGCGAACACATCGACCCGGCTGCCGGAGGCGGCGTGCTTGTCCTCCGCGACATCTCGATGTTGATTCCCGCAGGCCAGCAAGTCGCCATGGTCGGATCGACTGGTTCGGGCAAGACCACCCTCGGCAGGCTGATTTCGCGGTTCGCCGACCCAACGAGCGGATCCATTGCCGTCGGCGGTGTGCCACTGAAGGACGTGGCGCGAATCGACTTACGCTCGCGGCTCGTGGTCGTGTCGCAGGAACCGTTCCTGTTCGACGACACGATTGAGCGCAACATCGCCTTTGCTCGTTCGGGCGCGACCCGGGTCGACGTCGAGACCATCGTGCGGGACCTCGATGTCGCCGAGTGGGTCGACACGCTGAGCGAAGGACTGGACACTCGCGTGGGCGAGCGCGGCAGTCAGCTGAGTGCCGGCGAGCGCCAACTGGTGGCGTTGCTCCGCGCCGGCCTTGCCGACCCCGATGTGCTGATTCTCGACGAAGCAACATCCAGTGTCGATGCACTCACGGAGGTGCGCATCGCCCGTGCTCTCGACGTGCTCGCATCGACTCGTACCACCATCGCCATTGCACATCGACTCTCGACAGCTGCACGCGCTGATCGGGTGCTGGTGCTGTCCGACGGCGTACTGGTCGAAGACGGCCACCATGATGACCTGGTCCAGCAGGGCGGAACATATGCCGGCCTGTACGACGCCTGGGTCTCGGCCACCAGCGTTGGCGACACCGAGTCCGTACAGTCGGGCGCATGATCAACCACGCTTCGAAGTCGCTGGCCGCTGTGCTCATCGCAGCGATTGCTGTCTCCATCAGTGGCTGCGGAGGAGATGATGATCGGCGCAACGACATGTCGCAACCGATCTGTGAACGCGCCGAAGCGGCGGTTCCGGCCGACGAGATCCCCGATGATGCACCGACGTTGATCCTGCTGCTCGGCATGTCCGAGACCGAGTCGTTCTGGGGGCTGCTGAACGACGAGGTCATCCATGTGACTGAGAGCGGCGTGCAACGTGCACAGTTCGCAGAGCTGGCGGACGAGTATCGGCAGGCGGT
>CAXMZV010000288.1:0-5807 GCA_964199985.1 Candidatus Ilumatobacter isfjordensis
GGTGAAAACCGATTCGAAGTCTGATACATCGCTGATACATGGGCACTTCGACCGGTCGAGGCCAAGTATATCACTCCTGGTAGATGTGGTCGGGGTGGGGAGATTCGAACTCCCGGCCTCCTGCTCCCAAAGCAGGCGCGCTAACCAAGCTGCGCTACACCCCGTATCCGCCCTGTTGGGCCCGATGAGCCTACTGAGGATCAGAGCGCAAATGCGCTGCCGATTGCGTCCGGCGGGGCTGGCCACAAACGCTCCCCCACTCGCAGTCCGGCTGCTGCGAATGCGTCAGCGAGTTGCTTGACGTGCATGTCGTGTCGGCGGTCCGTCGTGTCGAGATTGGTGATGACTCGGACCACATCGAGATACGCCCGCCGATAGACCGCGTCGTGACCTCGACCCGGTCCGGCCAACGCGTGTGCGAGTTCGTGCGCGGCAGTGGCGACGGTCATCTGTGGGGCCGACAGACTGATGGTTGCGCGAGAGCCCTGCTCGTCAACGGTGCATCGCGTTGCTGACGACGAGGCATCGGAACGAGCTCGCCGAACATCGACCGTCCCGCCCGGCCACCACGCCCCTTTCACAACATGCCGCAGCACGCCTTCGATGAAGTCGAACGGTTGCGTCTCCTCGAGATCGGTGCCATCAAACGCAGCGAGTTCTGCCGCGTAGACGGACGCGTGGCCCGGATCACCCATCAGCGGCTCGACCGCCCAATCGCCTTCCGACCCGGCAGCCGCGAGCGCCCAACATCTGCACCGCTCGCAGCAGCGGCACCCGCGCCCCAGCCACCGACCTGCGCTGCGCTGGGAGCTCGTGCCGTTCGCACCCGACCGAAGGCTGCGGCGGCGTAGTCGTCGATGCGCTGCTCGCGATCGCGTGTCGCCAACGCACGCGCAGCTTTGCCGGTGCCTTCAACACGCTGATCATCGGCGAGTTGTTCGGCACGCTGCTTCGACTCTCCGAGCACTTCGCCGATGCGGTCAGCGAAGCCGAACAGGAACGACCGCCGGAATCGCTGCGTCGCTGCGCCGGTCTGACGTTTCTCGCTGGCCATCTGTGACGCCGCCTGCTGGTGTAGCGAGGTGTACATCACCTCGACGACATCAAGATCACTGCAAAAGCCGGCTGCCATGGCCACCGTGCCGTGCGGCTGCGACTGAAACACGACCCGAACATCGTGCGCATCGGCAACAGCCTGCAACAGCGCGAGGCGCGCCCTCACGTACGCCCCACGGCCGAGCTCGATCTCGCGCACTCTCAGATCGTCGGAGGCATCCACCGCAGCAAGGCGATACGGGTCGATCCGGTGCTCGGCAATGAGCTCCGCCGCCTTTCGTGAAAATGCGTCTGCTTCGTGGGCGTTGACCGTCCGCTCAGCCTTGTCGAGCAGCTTGCGAACACGAACGAGCAGATCACTCTCCGTCGTCTTGCTCATTCGGACCCTGGGATCGGACATTGTGGCAGGTCAGCGGCAACATTCCGTCGTGTCGGTCTCCATGACAATTGACGAGAAAGAAACACCTCGCTACCCACCGTGCACACCATCTCGACGTAGCGTAGGAATATGGAAGGATCGATGACTGACGCCACACCCGAGTCTGGGGCGTCGGAGCGTGATGAGGTCAGGGACGCCCTGGGTCTCGCACCTCGCGCAACCGCACCTGATCTGGACGCCAATGACGACGAAGAAGGCGATGGACGCACGCTTCGCCGCACACGCAACCGCCAACGCGTGATCATTGCGCTCCTCGACATCGTTCGAGAGGGCGTACTCGACCCGAGCGTCGCCGACATCGCCGACCGAGCGGGCGTCTCGCACCGGTCCGTGTTTCGATACTTCGACGACATCAACGATCTTGTCAGCACCGCGATCGACCACGAAGTCGAGCAGGCCCTTCCCCTCACCGAGATTCCCGACCTGGGCATGGGCTCGCTCGACCGGCGCATCGACTCATGGGTCGACATGCGTCTGCGCTTGTACACGGCCACGTACCAAGTCGGCCGCGTTGCTCGATTCCGGGCGCCGGAGATTCGGAGCATCGATGAGAGCATGAAAGTGATCTACCAGCTGGGTGTCACAAAGATGCGGAATCACTTCACCACCGAACTCGATCTGCTGGGCCCCGACGGTGGTTTCGTGCTCGACGCGGCAACCGTGCTCACGAGCTTCGAGGCCTTTGATCTGCACAAGCGAATCATGGAGCACCCCACGGAGCGAATTCGTCAGGTGTGGCATCTCGCATTGCACGAGCTCTTCACGCGCACTCCCGACGGGCGCTGACGAGTCCGTCGTCAAACCCAATCTGCCAGGTGCATCACACTGGCGGACGCCGCTACCATGGCGGCGCAATTCTGCGGATGTAGCTCAATGGTAGAGCCACAGGTTTCCAACCTGTTGACCGGGGTTCGATTCCCCGTATCCGCTCCAATGCGGCGTCGAAATGTGACGCTCTCGACAGCTCAGTCGTACACGAGCGTTCCGTCGTCCAGGTCAGCCGCTGGCAGTTCGTCCTTTTCGACCCAGTACAGCTGCTTGTGCTGCCATGGGTCGCGATCGCCTTGCTTCGGCAGGAGATGGAGCCCTCGGGACAAATACCCCGGGTTGAAGTTCTCCGGGTCGACCCAGGGCAGCAGCGCCATGTCGGCGTCGGACTCGCGCAGCGTCGGCGTGACCATCGCAGCGCCCTTGTCGTCCATGTGTCGGAGCAGTCGGCAGACGAAGTCTCCAATCATGTCGGCACGGAGCGTCCAGCTCGCCCGGAAGTAGCCGAACACCCAGGCCATGTTCGGGATGCCGCTGAACATCGTCCCGCGGTACGTGACGCTGTCGTGGAACGCGAGCGGTTCGCCGTCGATCGTGAAGGCGATGTCGCCGAGCACGTTGAGGTTGAAGCCGGTCGCCGTGACGATGATGTCGGCATCGAGCTGTTCGCCCGATTCGAGTTCGATGCCCGTCTCGTTGAACCGAACGATGTGGTCGGTCACCACCGAGGCCTTGCCGCTCGCGATGCCCTGGAACAAGTCACCGTCGGGAACAAACGCGACGCGCTGCTGCCACGGACGGTACGACGGGCCGAAGTGCTTCTCGATGTCGTACTCGTCACCCAGGTATTCGCGGATGCCGGCGAACAGTTCCTGCTTCACCATCTCCGGTTCGGCAGCAGCCAACTCCATGAAGGCATGCTGATCGTGGAGGATCCTGCGCCGCGCGATCTCGTGGATCCATACCTCGTCGATGTCGATCTCACGCAACGACTCGACCAACTCGTTGATGTTGCGGCCAGTCGCGAAGTAGGTCGGTGATCGCTGCAGCATCGTGATGTGGTTGCAGTCGTCGGCCATTGCCGGGATCAGCGTCGCTGCCGTGGCTCCGGAGCCGATGACAACGACGTTCTTGCCCGCGTAGTCGAGGTCGTCCGGCCAGGTCTGCGGGTGCACGATCGGCCCGCTGAATTTGTCCATCCCCTCCCACGTCGGGGTGTACCCCTCGGAGTGGCGGTAGTAGCCCTGACACATCCACAGGAAGTTCGCCGTGAACCGGAGCTGCTCGCCGGTGTCTGTCTGGGTCACCTCGAGCGTCCAGACCTTGTCTTCTGACGACCACGTCGCCGCCGAGATCGCGTGCTGATAACGGATGTGGCGAGCGAGATCGTTCTCGTCGATCACCTCGCCGAGGTAGGTCATGATCTCTTCCGCCGATGCAATGGGCGCGTTGCGCCATGGCTTGAAGCGGTACCCGAAGGTGTGGAGATCGCTGTCGGAACGGATGCCCGGATATGTGTGCGTCCGCCACGTGCCACCGAAGCCATCCTGATTCTCGAGGACCACGAAGGTCTTCTCCGGGCACTGGTCGCGCAGGTGGTACGCGCCACCGATCCCTGAGATCCCGGCGCCGACGATCAGCACGTCGACATGTTCGCTTGCAGCCTCGGTCATATGACTTTCTCTAGTCGGCGCGGACACCGATTTCGCTGTTGGAGCATGCGTGAGCGTTGGGCGGCGGGAAGAACCCCGTCATGCCGGACCGGTCGGGCACCACCGATTGATCAACCGGCTCGGAAGCCGGTACGACCGGACGAGTGATGATGCGGTACAACACAGCAGCGACGAGCGCAGCCGTCGTCACCACTGTCGTCGCAAAATAGAGCGTGTTGGTCGCATCAGTTCCTGCAAACGTGCCGTGCAGACTCGTCAGCAGGAACGTGAGATAGCTGGTGAAATGGACGCCTCGCCACACCTTCTTGGGCAGTCGTTTCATGGCGAGAGAAGTCACCTCGACAATGACGAGGCCCCACATTGCGAACACCCCGAGCGCCACCTGCCAGGGCTTCCATTCGCTGGCGAACGGAACGACGATGTCGATGACGTCGAAGTGGATCCAGTTGTCGGCAATCAACGCGGCGACGTGCGTCGCGACGAACAGCACGCTCAGGGCGCCGAGGCCACGGTGCAGGTCGAGCAACCATGCGGGCCGGCGGTGGGCCGGAAAGAGCTTGGTCGACAGCATGATGCCCCAGAGCACCGACGCCGTGATGAAGAGCCAGGCGATGATCCCAGACGCACGAGCGATGTACCACCAGATCTGCGGGTTCATGCCATCACGCCCGCAGTGCGAGCGGTGACAACATTGGCCATGTCCGGGGTTGCCGATACTGCGCCATTCATGTCGATCGCCAGGCCAGCCAAGCCCTGCCCTTCGAGGTAGTCGATGGCGCCCGCACTCCCGCCAAGCAGTGCGGCGGTTGCGTGCGCCTCTGCAAGCCAGCCGGCGTTGGCGACCACGGTGACGGTGGCCAAGTCGGTCGTCGATGCCTCGCCCGTCTCCGGATCGATGATGTGATGTTGCTCTGTCCCCTCGTGGAGCCAGCGCCTCGATCGGGTACTCGACGTGGCAATGCCGCCGGCGGACACGCTGATCGTCGCCAGGGTCGCGGCGGGTCGGTGCGGGTCGTCGATGTGGATATGCCAACCCTCGGGAGTCGGGGCCGTCCCGGCCGCGGCAATGTCGCCGCCGATGCTGACGAGAGCGCCCTGGGTCCCGCTCGCAAGCAGTGCGGAAACGACGAGGTCGGCTGCGAACCCCTTGCCGATGCCACCGGGGTCCAGCGACAGACCAGTTGGCACCATCACGCTCGACGTTGTCGAGTCGACATGCACGTCGTGCACAGTGTGCGTCAGACACGGTGAGTCGACGGCGATCGTCATGCGATCGGGGTCATCGATGCTCGATGTGTAGCCAGCACTGAGCAGACGGTGCAGGAACGTCGGGTCGTACGCCCCACCGGTCACCGAGCTCGCCAACTGCATCGTGCGAATCAGATCGATCGTGTCGCTGCTCACCGGGATCCAGGTGTCGGGGTTCCGGTTCACCGTCGTGATGTCGCTGGTGTCGATGAATCGACTCCACCGGTCCTCGAGCTGACGCAGCCTCGACTCGGCCCGTTCACCAGCGCCGTGATCCGGATCGACGAGCAGCAACTGGGTTGCGCTCGCCATGACCCGGAATCGGTACTCGCCAACAGCCACGGCTCAGTTGCTTCCGCTGGTCGTCGCTGCCGGTGCTGGTGCCGGGGCCGGCGACGATGAGGCCTGGGAGGACGATGCCTGCGATGACGACCCCTGCTGGCTGGGCGCCGCAACCGTCACGGTCTGCACGACGGGGTTGGCCGTGAGTTGCACCGGCGCAGCGGGAACGGTTTCGGCGGGCAGCGGAGCTGCCTCCGCCTCTGTGACGTCGGTGCTCGGCACCGAAGAGGCAGGCACGCGATGGATCACGATCTGCACCGGGGGCGCAGCGATCGGCATCG
>CAXMZV010000289.1:0-5790 GCA_964199985.1 Candidatus Ilumatobacter isfjordensis
CCGACGCATACGCCCCTGGGGACCCGGCCGTAGCCATCTGCCGCGGGTTTCCCATGTTGCGGTTGAACCGTCGGATCGCGTTCAGGACTGGCGGCGACTTCGACCGCATCCCGCCAAGAACGACCCCAACGAACACGCCGAGGAGGAAGAACAGGCCGACAAGGAGTTGGATGAGCCGTCGCAACATATGACCAGCATCGCCCAGATAACCGCACCGCGCCACCCGGGTCGAGCAGCGTCTCGAATGAGGAACGCTCATCAGACGCTCGCCGTCCTGCACGATCAAGAACCGAGGATGCGCTCGCTTCACCCTTTCGTCGTTACGAGGTGCTTCGATCAGGGAACGCAGGTCGGATTCATGGTCCTCGACGAACCGATAGAACACCCGGTCTTTCCAGATGCTCATGCGTGTTGGCTGACAAGGAGAACGTCACATTCCGCGGGAGCCTGGTTGAGAGGGCCCCGTTTGGTGGTCCTTGCGCTCGGGGCGACGACGACCGGCCGAGATGTGCATGACCTTCGCTGTCGACAGATCCGGGAACCGCTCCTCGTCGCCGGTCATCCGCGGCGTTCGTGCGTGCGGCGTTCGGGCGTGCGGCGTTCGAGCGTGCCGGTCTCGGTGTCCCACGAAGCGTTCACGACGAACAGCCAGTCCCTGCTGTATCGACCGTCTGCGTCCTGCTTCGGGAGGCCGGTGCCGACCGTGACGGCCAGAGCCGGGTCGTCGTCGATGCAAGCGAACGCTGCAGCTGCCTGTGTTCGGGCCATGTCGAGCACCGTCGCGAGCTTTCTGGAGGTGATCGTGAACTCGATGCTGATCACTCGGGGCGGCGGGACCGGGATCCGGCAGCGGCGGCACTCGGGGCCTGATAGGTCGACCGAGTCGACAACGACGGCGCGGTCGTCTTCGGTCAGACAGGAACCGGGAGTTCCGATCGGCAGGTGCCGGGACTTCCCGGCGCCCTTCATCTGTGTGTGTCCACTCATTGGTTCATCATGGCATCAGCGTGTTCGTCGGCAGAAAGTGACCACGATCAGACCGGCCGCGAAACCGAGGAACGCCAGGCTGGCGATCAACACCCAGACGATCACGCACAGCTTCGAGCCCCTCAGGCTGACCGGCCTTCACGGCAGCTCTCAGCCCCCTGCCAGCCGACGTCGGCTGCTCAGGGTGCCCTGCGCACCCAAGTGGTGGGGGAGTTGGTCGGGGTTTGTCCGGTGGTGGGTCGCTGGACGTCGCTCGACGGGTGTTGGAAGTGGATTCGAACATTTACACAGGGGTGATCGTGCGCTGGTCGCGTCATGTCGACGGTCGGAGAAATTGCGGTGGCGGGTGAGGCCCTGCAGGCCTTTGGCGCTGTTTCTTTGCCCGATGCGGAGCAAGCTATGTTTCCAACGCACAACGGCGAGGGAGCGGCAATGAAGTTTCGACGGTACTTGGTGGCATCGGCATTGGTTATTGGATCGGTTGGGATCGGATCAGCGATCACCCAGGGGTCAGCCGCTCCCGCAACGGACTCCGCCGCGCCCACGGAAGCGCAGGGCTGGAACACCTGGCCGGGTGGCCCCAAACCGGGTGACAGGACATCATCGCAACTCGTTGACGGCGGCTACGTGTTCGTGCCGATCATCCCGTACCGCAACTACGACAGCCGGTTCGGCCCCTTGGGCCCGATCCACACCGACGAGGAGCAGTACGGCGAGGTCCTCACCAACGAAGCTGGCGTGCAGCAGATCCCCAACACCGCAGTTGCGGTGACGTTCAACCTCACCGTGACCAACACCATCGGCTACGGGTTTCTCGGTGCGTTCCCTTCCGATGTCATTTGGCCTGGTAACTCAACGGTCAACTGGACGGGCTCAGGCGCCACTGTCAGCAATGGCGGCACCACGGCGATCGGATACCTCAATGCCGACGGCCAGATGTCGGTACTGATGGGAGGGTCACCGGGTGGATCAACCGACTACATCATCGACATCACCGGCTACTACGTGTAGCTGCTTGTCGATGCCTTGACAGAAGACTGAACCGGCGGCCATCACTCCGCAGTGGCACGCCGGCGTCACGGTCCGCGAGATCGCAACCGACGGCGACCAATTCGATCGAAGCGGCGGCGCTTGCTGGGCTGGTTCACGTTGTGCTCTTCGTGCTGGCTCGGGCCATTCTCCTGCGTGTCCCCGATCTGGACGACGCGTCGCTTGCGGTCTGGTACGCAGACACGAACAACCAGCGATTGTTGGTCCTGGCAGTGAACCTGACCACGATCGGCTCGATCGCGTTCCTCTGGTTCGTTGCCGTCATTCGTCGGCGCGTGGGACTGCGTGAGAACCGCTTCTTCGGAACAGTGTTCGTTGGGGTCGCATTGCTGATGGCCGCATTGTGGGTGATCGGCGTTCTGATGTTCACCGCACCCGGTCTCGACGCGTACACCTTCGCGACTCCGCGTGCCTCGATTCGAGGCGGTGTTCATCCTCTCTGCGACGACCGTGGGCCGGCTCTCCGACGCATTTCCACGAGTTCTCGTCATCATCGGCTATGGGTCAGGGCTGCTGCTGCTGCTCACACCGCTGCCGAGCCATTGGCTCGTCTGGATCTTTCCGGCCTGGGCGACAACGGTCAGCCTCGGCCTGCTCCTTCACCGAGCATCTGAAAGGCCAGGGCTCGACACGGGCAGCGCCCAAAACCAGACTCGATTCGACTGTGCGACTGTTGGTCGCGTCGACTCAGATTCGGCGACGCCGACGCCGTCCAGGTGTCACCGCTGCGGCCACGACCGCTGTCTTGGCGACGGGTGCTCGCCCGGGAGTGACTGCCTTGGCGACGACGGCAGTCTTGGCGACCGGGTGGCGGACTACGCCTCTTCGTCCTCGACGTGCTGCTCGGAGTGGCATCTCAGGCTCCTTCTTCGATGGTGTCGATATCAGCCTCGATCGAGGCAATGATCGCTTGGATGGGAATTCGACCGTCGGCGATCAACTGACCGCCCGCACGACGAGCCGCCGATGCGAATGGAGCTGCCCACAGGTTTTCCCAGATCAGGACACCGGCAGTAGACCCGGGCTCCATCGCCGCGGCGAGGTGGGCGACGTCATCCTCGGCCAAAAGCTCGGCGAGCTCGGCCTCAAGCGCCTGCAGAGGACCGAGATCTTCGACGTCTGACAACTCCATCGCGTCGACCTCGCCGTTCTCGTCCTTGAACAGGATCAATACGTCGACCAGTCGAATGAGACCGCCCTCGACGAGCGCGAGTAGCTCTTCGACCATCTCGCCTGTGAAGTTGCTGGCCCCGGCTGGAAACTCGACGACGAGATAATCGATCGGACCCAAGGAGTCGAGTGAGATTTCGGTCATGAAGAGTCCATTCGGAGTGGTCGACGCAAAAGCCCGTCGCGATCTTGGCGGGAAGCGAGACGGTACTTCGCGGCTCGCCGAGCCGCAAGTCCCTGCCTTGCCGCCTGCGTGACCGGTCTCGGTCCCTGCCGAGTTGGAGGCTCACAATCACCGCGCCCGAGACGTCTCGTCGGGTCGCCGGCGGAAACATCTGTCCTTCAGGGATCTTCAGCTGTGGTGGTCGGAGGCTGCTCGGGCTGTTTCGACGCGGTCGAAGTAGCTGTCGACCCACTCCGTGATTTTGTCGAGCACGGGAACGAGTGTTGCCAGAAGCTCCGTCGCCTCGTACTCGACTCGTGGTGGGATCTCGTTGAATTGGGTTCGTGTGACGAAGCCGTCGCGTTCGAGCTCGCGCAGTTGGCGGGTGAGCGTGGCCGGCGTGACGGAGCCGAGTCGCTGGACGAGTTCGTTGAAACGTGCTTTGCCGTCGTGTTCGAGGGTGTACAGGATTGCCAACTTCCAGCGACCACCGACGAGGTCAGCGAACGGCGAAACCGGGCATGACTCAATCTCGGATGCGACCTCTGGCATTTGGTTCACTTTCTCCCTTTAGTATCCTTGTAGGTACTACTATCATATCGGTACTGTCGGCTCATGAAGGAAACCACACTCCAGTTGCCTGACCGGGTGGGGGTCAAGCCCGAGACCGGGCCGACGATCCCACACCTCCAACACAGCGACATCAGCCCACCAGAGATCCGAGACCAACTCAGAGACTGGGCCCGCACCGCGTTCGAAGTCACGACCTTTGGCCGATCCGGCGTGTCGGTGCCATCCTCGGAGGCCTACTTCCTCGACCCCGAACGGGTCGCCGACGTTGAGTTGATGCCACCACCGGGCAGTCCCGAATGGGTTCACCTCCACGCTGATGGCAGTGTCCATGTCTGTCTGAGCGACGCCGACGAAGCGAAAGTCCTCGACAGAAACTGGGGTGAACCCCACCCACTACGCGACCGTGGCGTCCGCGAGATCCTCGTCTACGCGCCCCGCACGATCGAAGAGATCGACATCCTCAAAATGGTGTTCGCTGCGTCCTACCGCTACGCGACGACCGGCATCTGAGAGACCCGCGATAATCAGACAAGAACACGATTCTGCAGAGTGCTCAGTCGGTGGCGTATCTACGATCTCGACATGGTTCGGTCGCGGCCGGGGACGTCTCCGGGTCACTGGCTGGTCGGATTGAGAGAACTCGGCGCAGACGGCGGCCGGTCGGACGGAACCCGTTGCCGAACCAGAACGGTCCTGAGAGCGGATTGAGGGAGTCGAAGTCGACCGAGATCATGTCGTGACCACCTGCACGTGCCCACTTGAGTGACGCGTACACGAGCGCGCTGCCGAGGCCACTGCGACGAACGTCGGGATCGGTAGCTGTCGCGCCGATGTACGGAGAGCCAGCTGCGCACAACCTCGGAGCCGGAGTTGTGTGCTCGATCGTCAGGAGTCCGACGTCGCGCCCGGCACGTCGGGCGAGTAGGTGGATCGCACCGTCGCGGAGGAGGCGTTCGTGGACGGCACGGGTTTCAGCGAGGGAGCGTCTCTGGTCGAGGGCGTACATCGGTGGCGTCGACCGGTAGAGGAATTCGACGTGACTGAGCGCCGCAATCGAATCGAGATCGGCGACACCGCCGACGCGAACCTCGACGGCGGGTTCGGCATCGCGTGTTTCGGTCCCGCGGACTGCGAACACGCCTCCGCCTCCAAAGCCGAGATCGAACAGCGCAATGGCCAAACTCTCGTTGTCGATGAGATCGACGGTGACACGTACCGCACCATCTGCAACGAGTACGGGAGCCAACTCGGCGAACATCTCAACCATCACCTTGCTCGGATCCGGTGTATCAGGATCCACAGCGATTCCGTGTGCCGGCACGAACCCGACTCCATCGAGCGTTCTGCCGCAGATCACGCCCACCGGGCGCGCGCCTTGTCTCGCGACGAAACCTGAGAACCCTTCCGAGAGCAGACCACCCAGCGCCGCACCGCACACTGCAACATCGAGATAACGCAAAGGCAGCGGCACCCCCCGATCGCGAACGTGCTGATGTTCTCGTGCGATCAATGTTGCAACGTCGTCGATCATGTCCACCGACAAGGCATCGATGCTGACCGAACCGCTCCTCCGTGGGCCGTCCCGATCGATCGACCCTGGTCGTCTTCTCACGCGCACAGTGTCGCACGGGCGACTCTCGGTCCGGGGCCTACCGCTCAGACCTGGCACGACAATCGGCTTCTCGCAACACCTGCCGTCCGCTCGGTCTGACGCACGTTCTTCGCGCAGCCGAGGTGCCCGCTCAGACGTGACGTTCTGGGCGGTGGGCATATGGGATACCATATGGTCATGGCGCGACGCGAAGTACTCGTTCAACTCGACGACGACCTCGTCGCACAACTCGATG
>CAXMZV010000290.1:0-5788 GCA_964199985.1 Candidatus Ilumatobacter isfjordensis
GACGCAGGCACTGATCGACGCCGTGGGACGTGGGGTGTCGGTCGAGATCATGCTGCCGGGGGCACACGCTGACAAACGATTCATCCAGATCACCGGTGAGGCGTCGTATCAACGGCTGCTGCAAGCCGGCGTGGTGCTGCGCACCTATGAGGTGTCGATGATGCATGCCAAGGTGATGACGGTCGACGGGACCGTCGCTTCAGTGGGATCGGCGAACTTCAACCAGCGGTCGCTTCGTCACGACGACGAGGCGAACATCGTTGTCTTCGACCCCGACGTCATCGCGGTGCTCGATCGTCACCTCGATGAAGACCTTGAACACTGCGTACTTCTCGATCCCCAGGAGTGGGCCGATCGCGGGCTCTTCCAGCGAGTTGCTGAACGGGTCACCGAAACTGTCAACCACTGGCTCTGACGGACACCACCGCGGCAGCCACCGGCCATACCGGGAGGCGCCGCCACCTGAGCCGCGCGGCGCGGTAGCGTCGCATCCCGTGACGTCCCCCCGCTCACTCTGGTCGCGCCTTCCGGCGCGTCGTCTCGCTGCCGCAACGGTGGTGCTCACGCTCGGGCTGTCTGCGGTTGGCAGCACCGTTCCGGTCGAGGCACAGACCGAGAATGAGGCAGCCCGGCAGGCCGCACGCGAGATCCAGGCCGCCCGCGACCGGGCCAACGCGGCCGCACAAGCGTTGTTCGATGCCGAGTCTCGGATTGACACGCTGACCCTGGAGATCGCCGATGCCGAAAAGGAGCTGGCAGCAGTTGAAGCTCAGTCGAGTGAGATGCGTCGGTCACTCGAAGCGTCGGCTGTACGTCGCTTCACGCGGTCGGGAGGGTCCAACTTCATCCTGCTCGGCGACTTCGAGGACGCCAACGACGAACTCACCGCTGAGGTACTTGCCGCAGTCACTGTCGAGGCGGCGACAGTCGAATTGGACGACTTCGATGCCGTGATCAAGGACGTCGACGAAGCCCGCACCCGCCTTGAGCAGCGGCAAGCCGAGGCCGAACAGGCATCGATCGACTACGCCGCACTGCAGCAGCGAACCGAAGACGAGATTGCTCGGCTCATCGAAGTCGAGGAAAAACGGCAGATCGACGAAGCGATTGAGCGCGAGCTGCAACGCCAGCGCGAGGAGCGGGCTCGCCAGGAGGCAGCCGAGGCCAAAGCCGCGGCAGATCGCCAGGCCGCTGAACGAGCCGCGACATCAGCAGCAGCAGCGGCCAGTTCGAACAGCAGCTCGGGATCATCCGGAACTTCAGGGAGCTCGGGCAGCTCGGGCAGCAGCAATTCCAGCAGTGGAAGCTCAGGCGGCAGTTCAGGAAACAGCAGCTCGGGCGGAAGCGCCCCACCGACGACCTCGCCGCCATCGAACGCTGGTCGCGGGATGGTCTGCCCGATTCGCGGCAACTATGCGTTCGCCAACACGTGGGGCGCGCCTCGCTCGGGTGGGCGCAGCCATCAGGGCGTCGACATGATCGCGCCGTCGGGCACCACCCTCGTTGCGGCCGAATCGGGCACGGTGCGCTTCTCGAGCAACCGCCTCGGCGGCAACGCGGCCTGGGTCACCGGCAACAGCGGCACGAAGTACTACTACGCCCACCTGCGGGGCTTCACCGGTGGCAACCGCTCGGTCTCCCAGGGTGAACAGATTGGCACGGTCGGCCAGACCGGCAATGCGGGCACACCCCACCTTCACCTCCAGATTCACCCCGGGGGCGGCACTGCGGTGAACCCGTACCCGTACGTCCGCGCCGTCTGCTGAGACGGCCGACGTCGAATCCGGACGGGACCTTGGGCTCTGGCCGCTGGTCGGCGAGATGTTGCACGATGGAGCAATGAGCGACGAAGAGATGTTCTTCGCGGGGCGCGCCGTGAAATCGGTGGCGAATGACCGCATCACGATGATCAATCCGGGAGCAACGCTCCGCGAGGCGGCCGCTTTGCTCGCCGAGGAGGAGGTGAGCCTTCTTGTCGTCGGTGAGCGCGACGACGTCGAAGGGGTGGTGTCTGAACGCGACATCGTTCGAGCGGTCGCTGACGGCGTCGACCTCGACACCGCACCCGTTGCATCGATCGAGAGCAATCACCTCCACTGGGCAACGGTCGACTCGACGATCACCGACGTTGCGGCCGAAATGATGGGGAACTACATCCGACACATCCTCCTGCGCGATGAGAGCGGAGCGTTGTACGGCATCGTCTCGATGCGCGACCTCCTCGTCGAGCTGCTCGACTAGCTGGCGATGTCCGACCAGCGCGGCGCCGACCCGGCAACGATCTCGTTGACCGACGTCGCCAAGGCCTTCGGCACGACCCGAGCGCTCGACGGTCTCGATCTGCGCGTCGAACCAGGTGACGTACACGGGTTTCTCGGCCCGAACGGGGCTGGCAAGACGGTCACGATTCGTCTCTTGCTCGGGTTGCTTCGGGCTGACCGTGGCGGGGTCCGATTATTCGGTGCCGATCCGTGGGCCGACGCCGTGGCGCTCCATCGCCGGTTGGCGTACGTCCCCGGAGATGTCAACCTGTGGCCTGGGCTGTCGGGCGGTGAGATCATCGATCTGCTCGGGCGCCTACGCGGCGGCATCGACCAGCGGCGCCGTGACGAACTGATCGAACGGTTTGCACTGGACCCGCGCAAGAAGAGCCGGACCTACTCGAAGGGAAATCGACAGAAGGTCGCGCTCATCGCCGCGCTGTCGTCGCATGTCGACCTCCTGCTCCTGGACGAACCCACATCGGGCCTCGACCCGCTGATGGAATCGGTCTTCCAGTCGTGCATCCTCGAATCCACAGCCGCAGGGACGACGGTGTTGTTGTCGAGCCACATCCTCGCCGAAGTCGAGGCACTGTGCGACCGGGTCACGATCATCAGACAGGGCCGGGCAGTGCAGCACGGCACACTCAACGAGCTTCGTTCGCTCACCCGCACCAGCATCGATGTGCGAACGCGGGCGCCGATTCAGGGCTTCGACGCTGAAGCGGGCGTCCATCGGGTCCGCGTCGACGGTGACCGACTCCGCTTCGACGTCGATGGTGTCGCGCTCGACGACGTGATGCGACGACTTGGAGAGGCAGGGGTCGTCTCGCTGGTCAGCCAGCCGCCAACGCTCGAAGAACTGTTCTTGATGCACTACTCGGACAGCAACGGCGGGGGACCGACGGCAATGCCATGACGGACACCGACGTCGCAATCGTTCCGATCACCGCACCTCGACTGCATGCCACCAAGCGAGACGGTCAGCTCAGCGGATTCGGGTCGCTGCTCCGGCTCAGGATGCGACTCGACCGGTTGCGCGTGGTGTGGTGGTTCCTGGGCATCGTTGGACTGGTCGCCGCGACGACGCAGAGCATCGTCGGCCTGTACGACACGCAGGCCGAACTCGATCAGTACGCCCGACTCGTCGACGGGAACGCAGCGCTGATCGTGCAGGCCGGGCCCGGGTACGGCCTCGACGCTGCGACCACGGGCTCGGTGGTGATGAACGAGCTGAGCATCTGGACACTCATCGCTGTCGCATTGATGAGCATCTTCCTGACTGTGCGGCACACCCGAACCGAAGAGGAGACCGAGCGGATCGAGTTGATCCGGGCTGCTCCGATCGGCCGCCATGCGCCGCTCGCGGCGACCTGTGTCCACGTGGTCCTGGCCGTCGCCGCAGTTGCAGTCGGCTCCGTTGCCGTCCTGCTCGCTGCGGGACTCCCGACCGCTGGCTCGCTGGCGTTCGGCGCAGCACTGATTGGCGTCGGCAGCGTGTTCACCTCTGTCGCAGCAATCGCTGCACAAGTCGTCAGTGGGGCGCGGGCAGCGCTCGGACTGGCCTCGACGGTGCTCGCCGCGTCGTTCGTGCTTCGCGCCGTGGGCGACGTCGCGGCACCGGCGCTCTCGTGGGGGTCGCCAATCGGGTGGGGTCAGGCCATCCGAGCCTTCGCTGACGAGCGCTGGTCGGTGCTTCTCATTCCGGCCGGAGCGTCGGCCGGGCTTCTCGCCCTCGCCGTCCGTTTGCAGTCGCGTCGAGACGTCGGTGCTGGCCTGTTCCCACAGCGGATCGGCAATGCAAGGGCCGGCCCGCGGCTGAACTCGGTGCTCGGTCTCGCCGTTCGCCTGCAACGCGCCTCGGTCGCCGGGTGGCTCGTCGGTCTGGCACTGTTCGGGTTCTTCTACGGCATCATCGCCGATCAGGCCGAGATGCTCTTCGCAGACAACCCGGAGATGGCCGACTTCTTCGAGCAGCTCGGTGAGGCGTCGCCGACCGACGCGTTCCTGTCGACGGCGGTGTTCATGCTGGCGTTGATCGCCTCGGGTTTCGCCATCTCGTCGGTGCTTCGACTCCGATCCGAGGAAGCTGCAATGCGCGCCGATTGGTTGCTCGCGACACCGACCGCTCGCCACACGTGGGCAACGAGCCATCTGATCGTGGCAACGGTCGGAGCGACGGCGATCATCGCCGTATCGGGTCTGGCCACCGGATTGGGCTTCGCCGTAGTGAGCGGCGACGTCAGTCAGGTACCGCGGGTCGTGGGCGCGGCATTGGTGCTTGCTCCCGCATTGTGGGTGCTGTGTGGTGCCACAGCGCTGCTCATCGGCTACTCGCGACGCGCTGCGAACGCGGCGTGGGCAATGCTGGCGTTTCTGGTGGTGGTCGGCCTGTTCGGGCCGCTGCTCGAGCTCCCACAGTGGGTCCGGAACCTGTCGCCGTTCGAACACGTACCGTCGCTGCCTGGGGGCAGTTTCGAGGTCGTTCCACTGGTCGTGTTGACCGTGCTGGCCGGGCTCAGCTTGGTGGGCGGCGTCCGGGCGCTCGCGCATCGCGACATCGGCTAGGTGTCCTCACGTATCGCCGTGCTCGGTCGCGCTCGACGTACGTGTTCACGCTGGTCGTGGTCAACATCGTCGTCTTCTTTGTCACCTACCTGATGGCATCGGCCGCCGTGAGCGTCAATGTCGGCTTCGGCCTGTTCGCCCTGTTCGGCATCCTTCGGTTCCGGACAGGGACACTTCCAGTGCTGGAGATGACCTACTTGTTCGCCGGGATCGCTCTTGCCTCGTTCAACGCGCTTGCCTTGACGTCGTTGACGTTGGCCGAGGCGGTGATTGCCAATGTGGTCATCATCACGACCTTGGAGGTGCTCGGCGGCGTGTGGTTGTCGCGTCAATCTGAGGTGCACTCGGTGGTCTACGAGCGAATCGATCTCGTCCAACCGGGACGCCGCGCCGAGTTGCTGGCCGATCTCGAAGCGCGGACCGGGCTGACGATCACGGGTTTGGTTGTCGATCAGATCAACTTCTTGAACGACACCGCAAAGATCCTCATCCACGCTCGACCTGCCGATCGCGACGACCTCGTCATGTACGCCCGCGACGAGGTGTATGAGGCCTGATCGTTGGCCCTCTGCTGCTCTGTCGGTCGCCGCGACGTGGAGCACGGCTCGTCGAGGTACTACGACCTTGGTCGCATTGTCCTCCGTTGGTCACCGACGCACAATTGGGAGGTGCGGATGCCGTCCAACTCATCGAGCCCTTGGGGTCGTCCCAGTACTCAGGCCGGCCGCGACTGGGCGCAACGTGGACACTCCGATGCGACAGCGCTCGCGCCGGTGGTACAGAGTCATTCGACCCAACGAGCAGCGATCACTCAGGCTGCGCCGCGACTCTCAAACGTGGTCCGCCGCACGGTCGGAACCGCCCTCCTGGCAGTAGTCGCCCTCGCCTCAGCAGGCTCGGCGCTTGCACTCCGAGACGCACTCTTCCCAGCTGTCGGAGACACGACCACCAGGTCGGTT
>CAXMZV010000291.1:0-5764 GCA_964199985.1 Candidatus Ilumatobacter isfjordensis
GCGTCGACCGGGGTCATCGTCCAAATGTTCCGATTACGTCAGCGGACGCGATCGCAACGGTCTGAACGAAGTCCAGAAGATCAGCTGCTGCAGTGCCATCGGCAAGTTCGGTCTGTTGGTTGAGCGCGTAGATCGTGAGGCGATACACGTGGGCAGGGTCGCCGGGCGGTGGGCAGGGTCCGTCGTAGCCGACGTTGCCGAAGAAATTGAGCCCTTGGACGGCACCGAGTGGCGTCGATCCTTCGAACACGGAGATGTCGGCTGGGTTGAGCCCGGCCAACACCCAGTGGATGAAGGGCGGTCCATCGTCGATCGATTCGTCCACGAGGGCGACGGCGAGCTCGACGGTTCCCTCAGGGACGTCCGTCCAGCTGATCGCTGGCGACAAATTGGCACCGTCGCACGTATTGATCGAATCGATGGGGCCGGCGTCGATCCATGGGGCAGCGATGCTGAACGGCCCAGACGGGACGGGGAGCTGGCCCGTGTCGTTGAGGACCGGCGACTCGAGTGGGAGCGAGGCGAGCGTGCCGGTCCCGTCGAGCGGGAGCTCTGTGGCCGGCGGCGGCACGGTCGGCGGTGGAACGGTGCCGGTCGGTTCCGACAGGGTCTTGCCGTCACCGGTGTCGCACGCACTCAGGAGGCCGAGAACCATCGCCAACCCGGCCACGGCCGCGACGGGCCGGCCCACTGGCCGTGTCCCTCGCCCTTTCGCCCGGAGCGTCAGGTGTCTTGTCTGTTCTCGCGTGCTCACCAGCGACGTATCGTAGGCGGCCAGCGCTCGCCTGCGACAGCGCCGGTATCCTCCGCGTTGTGGCTGATCGTCTGACGCTCTTGACCGTCCATGCACATCCCGACGACGAGGCGTCCAAAGGTGCGCCGACGCTCGCCAAGTACGGCGCCGACGGTGTCCATACCGTTCTTGTCTGCTGTACCGGTGGCGAAGAGGGCGACCTGCAGAATCCGTCACTGCGTGAGGAAGGCCAACCGTTCCATGGTCTGGAGCCGGACGAGGAGCGAGCACTCGTGGCGTCGATGCGAGCACCGGAGTTGGCTGCAGCAGCAGCCGTCATCGGGTTCGATGAGGTCGAGATGCTCGGCTATCGCGACTCGGGCATGGCGGAGACGCCGCCGAACGAGCATCCCGGTTGCTTCCACCAGGCCGATCTCGACGAGGCAGTCGGCCGTTTGGTCGCGATCATCCGCCGGACGAAGTCGCAGGTCATCATCACCTATGGCGACGATCAGGCCGGTTACCCACATCCCGACCACCTGCGCGTGCACGACATCTCGGTGCTGGCGTTCGATCGTGCCGGTGACCCGGACTGGTATCCCGAGCTCGGTGAGCCGTTCCAGCCCTCGAAGCTCTACTACTCGGTGTGGACCAAGACCCGCATCGTTGCCGTGCACGAAGCCATGATCGAGCACACCGGAAAGTCCCCGTTCTCCGACGAATGGCTGGCCCGCGATGGCCAGGATCATCGCGTGACCAGCAAGATCGATTGCGCCGACTATCAGTGGGCCCGAACTGGCGCTTTGAAGGCTCATGCCACGCAGGTCGACCCGAATGCCGGATGGTGGTTCGGACTCACCGACGAGCAGCTGTCGGCCGCCTACCCCTGGGAAGACTGGATCCTCGCCCGCTCGGTGGTTGGCCCGATCCCCGCTGACGACAGTGAGCGTGACCTGTTCGCCGGAGTGCGCGAGAGTGTCAACTCATGAGCGTGCAGTACAAGGTCGTGGTCGCCAAGAAGGACGAACGTGTCGATGGGCCAGACGACGCCGAGATCGTCATCACGGTGCCACTCGTCGACGCTGCCGCTGACGACTTCGACCCGACCGTCGCGTTCATGCGTGGCAAGTTGAAGGCAGCGGGCCACACCGGTCAGATTCTCGACCTGCTCAAGTCAGGCGACGCCACGAGGGCCATCGCCGCACTCGTCGCCACCGCCTGACGTTGGCGTCGCTCAGGCTCGCTGTGCGGCGCGGAGTTCTCTGAAACCGATCATCACGGCGCCTGAGTCATCGAGGGCGGTCCGCAAGGCATCGCTGGTGGCGAGTTCGAGGTCAGCCACCCAGCCATCGGCGGCGTCCCCGGCGAATGCTCGCACTTCGGGCGTGTCGATGGCCGGTTGGACGTGGATTTCGGTGACTCCTGGCTGCAGTGCAGCGATGGCGTCGAAGACCCGGTGTGAGCTGCCGGCGCGCCAGTCGTTGTCGAAGTGGTCCGGGAACACCACACCCTCGTCGGCGGCGAGCTGACGGAATGGGAAGCCCGCTTGCTCGGCGGTGACGGTAGAGGGCAGCCGGATCGGCAACCGGTACTCGAAGGCCAACTCGAGGTAGACGTCGAAGAACTCGGGTCGCAGCGTGATGGCTGACAAGTGCGGCGCAAGGTGTGTGACGTCGACGTCCCAGGCGAGAGCACGTTCGATCTGCGCCCTGAGTTCGCGGAGGACCTCGGCGTGGTCGGCATGTTCCCAGAGGTCTTCGAGTGAACGAGGGAACCCGCCTTCGCCGGAGAGCAGCGACGGGGAGTTCGTGATCGGGCCCCAGCGGTAACAGCTGTGTTCGGCGTTGAGCGTGAGGTGCACGCCGATGTCGTCGCCGGGTGCAACGTTGTTCGCCGCGTGGCAGGCCCACGGCGCGGGCACCATGATCGAGGCGCATGTGGCAGCGCCTTCACGCATTGCCCGGAACACACCGACGTTCGACGCGTGACTGGCGCCGAGGTCATCACAGGAGAGGATGACGAGCTTCGCGTCGGGAGCGTGTCCGAGCCGTTCGGCGAGAGTGGTCACGATGTGGACGTTAACCGCTGCAGGCAGCCCAGAGACCGGCGTTGTCGGCTTCCGCAGCGCGTGCAGCATCGGCGAAGAGTTCGGCGAAGGTGTCGTTCGGTGGGATCGAGAGCGTCTGCGCAAAGCCCTGCCGCATGATTTCGTAGTTGACGAAGATGCCGTCGTCGGCTCGGTACACGTAGCCGAGGAGTCGTCCGAAGTCGTCGCGGTTCACGACATCCCGTTCGATGTACACCGGCGTGCCGACCGGCAGGAGCTGTTGGGTGAACGCCGTGGCCTCGGGTCCGAAGCACTCGATTGGGCTGTCGCGCTTCTTGGTTTCCGGAGTGTCGATGCCGATCAAGCGCACCCGCTCTTCGCTTCCGTTGATGATGACGTCGACTGTGTCGCCGTCGATGACGAAGTCGATCACGGCGTTGGCCTCGAGGCCATCCGGAGCCGACATGGTGGTGGTCTGGGTTGCACCGGTCGCGTCGCACGCGGCCAGCGCAACGAGTGCAACAACAGCGACCACCCGCATCTTCATCGGGCACTGTCTACCTCGAACCCCACACCCATCCGTTTGCGTCCGGATTCCTGCGGACCGTTCCGCAGAAATCCCGACGCAAACGAAGATGTCTACAACCGCTCGATCAGGGTGCCGGTTCCGAGGCCGCCACCGCAGCACATGGAGATGAGGCCGTACTTGCCTCCGGTCCGCTCCAACTCGTAGAGCGCCTTGGTCAGCAGGAACGCGCCCGTACCGCCGAGGGGGTGGCCGAGTGCGATGGCTCCGCCGTTCGGGTTTGTCTTGGCCAGGTCGGCTCCGGTCTCTTTCGCCCAGGCGAGGACGACGGAGGCGAATGCTTCGTTGATCTCGAACACGTCGATGTCGTCGATCGAGAGGCCGGTGCGCTCGAGCAGTCGTTGCGTGGCGTCGATGGGGCCAGTGAGCATCAGCTCGGGGTCGGTGCCGACGAGACAGGTGTCGACGATGCGGGCCTTCGGCGTGAGGCCGAGTGCGGCGGCCTTCTCATCGGTCATCATCAAGATGGCGGCGGCGCCGTCAGAGATCTGTGACGCATTGCCCGCTGTGTGGACGCCGTCGGGGCGGCCGACCGGCTTGAGCGTGGCGAGCTTCTCGATCGAGGTTTCGCGGAGTCCCTCGTCGCGGGCCACGGTGTGGGTGGTGCCGGTCGGGTTGCCCTCTTCATCGACATCGGGGGCCTCGACGGTGATGTACTGCCCGGCGAAGCGATCTTCTTCCCACGCCTGGATGGCACGCTGCTGCGATGCGAGGCCGAACGCGTCGGTGTCTGCGCGGGTGATCTCCCACTTGTCGGCGATGCGCTCGGCGCCTTCGAACTGTGAGGTCATCTCGTACTGGTCGAAGTACGGCGGCGGGATAGGGACGCCGAGGCCGAGCTTCTTCGAGCCGCTTGCGCCGATCGGCACGCGGCTCATGGCCTCGACGCCGCAGGCCATGGCGACGTCAACGACGCCCGAACCGACGAGTGAAGCCGCAAGTCCGGTGGCCTGCTGGCTCGAACCGCACTGGGTATCGACGGTGGTGGCGGCCGTGGTGAGGGGCAGCCCGGCTGCAAGCCAGGCCGTGCGGGTGAGGTTGAATGCTTGCTCGCCTGCCTGGCTGACGACGCCGCCGACGACCTGTTCGACTTCGGCCGGATCAATGCCGGTGCGCTCGATCAGCGCCTTCTGAACAAGACCGAGCGTCTCGCCCGGGTGCATGGTTGACAGGCCACCGTTGCGCTTCCCGATGGGAGTGCGGACGGCATCGACGATCACGACTGAATTTCCTGGACGGCTCATGGCGTTGATCGTAGGAAATGGTCTGCCCGCGGCTGTAGTTCAAGACTCGAGTGTGACCGACGTCAGTCGACGCGCTGCAGGACTGCCGACAGGTGATGCTGGATCGGGAGGCCGACGGCGGCCATCCGCATTGTGTAGCGCATCGTGTCGCCCGTGATCTCGAAGGTGCGCTCGGTCTGCGTCACCGACTTGGCTGACGCTGAGCCGGTGACCGACGTCGAGCGCAGGTCGATCATGAAGGTGTCGCTGCCCGGCATGTTTGGCGCTGCGAAGCCTTCGAGGACTTCGGTGACGCCCGTCGGATTGGCGAGCACGAGTTCGGCCAGGCCGCGCTCGGGGAACCTCCAGTACCCCGACTCGGCATGCAGCGGTCGACCATCGTCGGTCGCCCACGTCCGTTGCTGATAGGCGAGGAATGGCTTGCCGACATGGCCGAAGGTGATCGACTCGGTGTACTCGAAGGCCTCGATGGTCGGGTACTCGCCACGCCCCGTCCCTTCCCAGGTGCCGAGGAGCATGGCCACGTCCGCGAGATCGGCATGAAGAACTGGTCCTGGTGCGGCAGTCATGCTTGCGACGTTACGCCGTGCCATGCGTTCGTGGTACGAATGCCGACAATGAGCTCGCGCATGGAACTGAACCTCGTGTCGATGAACACTGCCGCCCTGTATCAGCCGCTCAACGACGTGCCCGGTGGCTTCGTCGGCGAGCAGCGATTCGTCCATGTCATCGGCACCACCGTCTTCGTTGACGACCGCGCCGAGGACGAGGCATGGCCACAGCACTTCATCGGCATCGTCGATGGCATCGGCTGGTGGGCGATCGACGTCCCCGACGCTGCCGGCGATCCGTCGTATGGCGCGGCAATGGACCTCTACCGTTACTTCGGCACGGCCACGGAAGCGGAGTGGCTTGCAGCGGGACGGGCGGTGCAGGTGGCCGAATGGGTGCGCACCCATCGGTTCTGCGGCCGGTGCGCCACGCCGACAGAGCCGTCAGCCGGTGAGCGCGGCCTCAAATGCCCCGCGTGCGAGCTCGTCGTCTATCCGCGCGTCGCTCCAGCGATGATCACGCTGATCACTCGCGGTGAGCCCGGACCCGACCAGGAAGCCTTGCTCGCTCGTGGGGTGCGCTTCCCGGTGCCGCTGTACTCC